>CAZEZE010000001.1:0-46623 GCA_964516445.1 uncultured Chitinophaga sp.
AATTCGGCCCTTTACAATTATGCGATTGCCCTGGCCATGCTGATCGTGGCAGTCATGTCGCCATTACTTTCTTCGATCGCCGATTACAGGGGGAATAAAAAGAAATTCCTGAATTTTTACCTTACCATGGGCAGTATCGCCTGTGCTTCCCTGTTCTTCTTCGAAAGAAGCACGCTCGGCCTGGGCCTCCTTTCCATGATCATCGCCTGCGTGGGATTCTGGGGCGCCCAGGTGTTTTACAATTCATTCCTTCCGGAGATAGCCGCACCGCAGGACCGTGACCATGTCAGCGCCCGGGGATTTGCATTCGGATATGTGGGAAGCGTATTGCTGCAACTGATCTGTTTCATATTTGTGATGATGCCTGAAACATTCGGCATAACGACAGGAAAAGCCTCACAGATATCTTTTTTACTGGTGGGAATCTGGTGGTGGGGGTTTGGACAATTTTCGCTGCGGCGCCTGCCTAAACCCGCGCCCGCCGGGAGCGGCGACCTGCAACATCAAATACTTTCCAAGGGATACAGGGAATTGCAAAAAGTATGGAACCAGTTGAAGCATATACCTTCCTTAAAGCGTTTCCTGCTATCTTTCTTTTTTTACAATATGGGGGTTCAGACCGTGATGCTGGTGGCAGCGCTCTATGGAAAAAGTGAACTGGAGATCCCCACCACCAACCTGATCATTGCCATCCTGATCATCCAGCTTATCGCGATCCCCGGTGCTTTCGCTGTTTCCTGGCTCTCCTCCAGGATCGGGAATATAAAAACATTGATGATCCTGGTGGTAAGTTGGATACTGATGTGTTTCGTCGCCTTTTATTTGCCCAAAGGAGGTATATATCCATTCTATGCCCTGGGTGCCGGCGTCGGGTTTATCATGGGGGGTATCCAGTCGCTAAGCCGCAGCACCTATGCTAAACTGATGCCCGCAACAAAAGATACGGCCTCTTTTTTCAGTTTTTATGATGTGACAGAAAAGATCGCGGCGGTGGTGGGGATATTCAGCTTTGGTTTTATCACGGAACTCAGCGGATCACAACGCAACTCGGTGCTGGCCCTGGCCAGTTTCTTTGTAATCGGTCTGCTTTTATTATTTTATGCGCGTGCGGCAAAAAACGGCCCCCTGTCCGAATAGCTATCTGGACCGGACCCCGCAGAGGGGCTTTAGGACCCTAGTCTAAAATGTTTCTTTAATGAAATTATATACAGTCAATACCGGCTATTTCAAATTGGATGGAGGCGCCATGTTTGGCGTAGTGCCTAAAAGCATCTGGAACAAGATCAACCCGGCTGATGAAAATAATTTATGCTCCTGGGCATTGCGTTGCCTGCTGATCGAGGACGGCAACCGGCTGATCCTGGTGGACAATGGTAACGGCGATAAACAGGATGCCAAATTCTTCAGCCATTATCATTTACATGGCGACGACACATTGGATAAGTCGCTGGCAAAACTGGGTTTTCGGCGGGAAGATATTACTGATGCTTTTCTTACACACCTGCATTTCGATCATTGCGGGGGGAGCATCGTCAGAGAAGGAGAAAAACTGGTCCCGGCTTTTAAAAATGCAACCTACTGGAGTAATAAAAAACACTGGAACTGGGCTGTTCATCCCAATGAAAGGGAGAAAGCGTCTTTTCTGAAAGAAAATATCCTCCCCATTGAAGAAAGCGGGCAGTTGAGGTTCATAGAAGTGTCGGACGGCGGAGATGGGAGGCTCGGGGAGACAGCATTCACGGAGAATATTTCCATCCGTTTTGTAAATGGCCACACCGAAGCGATGATGCTGCCGCAGATCAGGTATAAGGACCGGACAATCGTTTATATGGCGGATCTCCTGCCTTCAGCCGGTCACCTCCCCCTGCCCTATGTAATGGCGTATGATATGTTCCCGCTGACAACCCTCCAGGAAAAAAGGTCTTTTCTCAGTGAAGCCGTTGAAGGAGATTATATTTTATTTTTTGAACACGATCCGGTAAACGAATGTTGTACCCTGCAACGAACCGAGCGGGGTGTACGGACAAAGGATTTCTTCAAACTTGAAGAACTTTGAATGCGTTGCTGCACTATTCAGTTTTAACGATCTTTCGCATCCGCAGTATCAGCAAACTGCCAATGATGGCAGGTATGATCAGGTTGATGAGCCATATTCCGGCAGTAGCAAAGGTCATACCCAGTTCATTCGTGCTGTAAAGTCCCACGATGGTCGTAACAACAGTACCCCGTTGCGCCAGTTCGGCAATGGCGATAGTGGGTATGACCGCCATGACCAGGAAGGTCACACTGATCGTCCAGCATAACTCCCAGGCGGAAAGCTGTACTCCGAATAATTCAAACAAAAAGTAATACTGAAGGAGGAACACGGCGAAGCGAAGCAGGGAAAAGGTCAATAAGCGAAGCAGCAGTAAGGGATGAAATTCTTCGAGCGCCTCCACGAGATAAGAAAACCGTTTGCTGCCCGGGAGCCGGTCCACCCATTTTATCAGCCACGACAACCGGAAATAAAACAAGATCAGCCAGAGCAAAACACCCAGTACGCCATACTGGATCACGCTCATCCATATCGGGCTTACCAGTTGACGGGCCCCGATCTCGTTTCGTAGAAGGAACAACCCGGTGCAACCGGCCAGTAAAGTGATGATCAGCTGGCTGATGCTGCTAACGATCGTGATGGAGATCGTTTTAAGCCGGTTTCCCTCTTTCATGTACAATACCCTGCCGAGATATTCCCCCATCCGGTTGGGTGTACTGACAGAAAAAGAAACGCCGGAAAGAACAGCCTGTAGCGCCCTTAAAAAATTTACCTCCTGAACAGGTTTTACCGATATTTTCCATTTCAGCGCCTCGATACCCCAGTTGACGAACATCAGCAGAATAACAGCCACCAGGTTGAACAGCATCGGGCCGCCCAATGAAGCCCTGATCTGCTGCCAGGCCTGCCAGAGCCCGGGCTGCTGTTGTATTTGCCGGTAGATGGACCAGGAAAGCCAGCAAAACAATAATGGGCCAAGGAAGTAGTTGATGAAGATCTTTGTATTTCGGTTCAGCTTCATTAATCTTGTAAAAATACATTCCTGCTTGCAAAAGCCTGATAAAATCATACTGGGTATCGATCCGGGAACGCTGGTGATGGGCTATGGCCTGATCCGTATCAGCGGTCATAAAGCAAGCTTGCTTGAACTGGGTGTATTAAAACCGGGTAAGGTAAAAGACAGCTATAAAAAACTGCAGTTAATTTTCAATACGGTGAGCGGGCTCATTACCAAATACCAGCCCACCGATTTTGCCATTGAAGCGCCGTTCTTTGGCAAAAATGTGCAAAGCATGCTGAAACTCGGGAGAGCACAGGGCGTGGCCATTGCCGCAGCGATGCGGCACGGGCTTGATGTGACAGAGTATTCTCCCAAAAAAGTGAAACAATCCATCACCGGCAATGGCAATGCGGATAAGGAACAGGTAATGAAGATGCTCCAAACTTTATTATCCTTCCAAAGCAATTCCAAACAATACGATGCTACGGACGCGCTGGCGGTGGCCCTATGCCATCACTATCAGAGCAATTCACCGGTCGGGAAACAAGGAAAGGGTTTAACGGGATGGGTGGAGTTCATGCAGAAGAACCCGGGAAGGGTGAGGAGAAAATGAACCGCAGAATTACACGGGGGAAAATAAAGCACAGAGGACGCTGAGTACTTTACTCGTTGAAAATATCTACTGTACTTCTGTGGTAAAATTTGGGCTTATCGCAATCCCGATAGCTATCGGGACGCAAGGAGAACCCGTACTCCGTAAACTCTGTGAAAAACTCCGTGTCACTTCGTGGTTTACTAAAATTACATATTCGCCAATATCTTTTCCTGCACACTTCTTAAATTTTCGTCCGTTGCCTTTGGTTTGGACTGAGTAAAATTCAGGTCGTTCGCCGAATTGATGGGAATAAGGTGTACATGTGCATGCGGTACTTCCAGCCCGATCACACTAATACCGCAACGCTTACAGTCAAATGCCTTTTCAATTGCTTTGGCGATCGGCCGGGCAAACAGCAACATTTCTGAAAGATAATCGGCGGGGAGATCAAATAGATTGTCCACTTCGGCCTTTGGCACCACCAGAACATGCCCTTCCCGCAGGGGAAAGATATCGAGGAAGGCAAAGAATTTTTCATTCTCCGCTATCTTAAAAGATGGGATTTCGCCGGCAATGATTTTTGAAAAGATAGTCATACCACCTAAAATTTTTGTTTTTAATGAAAGAAGGTAAAACCACAACCGTTTCAGCATTCTGTTATTTTACCCGTCAAAGCTATCGACTCTTTTAAAATAAAAAAGCCTCCGTTTTCACGAAAGCCTTTTCAAACGATTAGTCATGCCCTCAGCAATCCTGATCAAGGCGGGGCTTTTAAGCAGTTATTTCCTCTATTTTAAATTTTAATACACCCGCCGGTGCCTGCACTTCAGCTGTATCCCCCACCACTTTACCCAGAATACCCCGGCCAATAGGAGAGGTAATGGAGATCTTACCCGCTTTCAGGTCAGCTTCCTTTTCACTTACCAGTTTATAGATCACCTGTTTTTTTGTGCCCAGGTTTGTCATTTTTACTTTGGTAAGAATGGACACTTTACTGGTATCAATGCTTGATTCATCAATCACCCTTGTATTGGCCAGCGAACCTTCAAAAGATGCAATTTTTGCTTCGAGCAGGCCCTGTGCTTCTTTGGCCGCATCATATTCCGCATTTTCTTTAAGATCACCCTTTTCCCTGGCTTCAGCAATGGCCCTGCTGGCAGCAGGGCGGTCCACTGACTTCATTCGCTGCAGTTCCGCTTTCATTTGCTCAAGGGTATCCTTGGTCACGTATTGGATATCACTCATAACGCCTCCTTGTTTGGATAAAAGAAAAAAATAACAACGCCTCAGTCATTCGCTGAAGCGTTGCAGTATTGACATCAAAGATAGCAAAAATTTTTGAAACTACCAGCAGGGATGCCAGTCATTTTTATAAGACTGGGCAAGTACTTCTGTTTCAATTATTCGTTTACTTATTGAAACCCAGTTTATCCAGTAATACTTTTGCCATCTTATAAAACGCTTCCTGGCTGTAACCGGCAATATGCGGAGTTATGATGACATTCGCCTGGTTAAGCAACCAGTCGAGTTCCGCTCTTTCATTCACCGAAAATTTTTCCAGGTCTTCATTCTCCAGTACATCGAGTCCGGCGGCCATTATCTTTTTTTCCTGAAGCGCAACAGAGAGATCCTTGAGGTTCACCACTTTTCCTCTTGATGTATTCAGGATAACCGGACATTGTTTCAAAGAATGGAAGAATTCCTTATTGGCCATATACCGGGTTTCACCCGAGAGCGGGACATGAAAACTGATCACATCCGCGTAACGGCAGACCTGTTCCAGGCTTGCTTCTTTTACAGGACCACCTGCAAAACCGGAACGGTATTTATCATAGGCTAATATGGTTACATTAAATGATGTAAGCAATGCAGCAAAACTGCTCCCCGTATTACCATATCCGATTACGCCTACTGTTTTCCCGTTGAGTTCAGTTCCCCGGTTCTCATCCCTTTTCCAGATCCCTTGCCTTACTTCCTGCTGTGATGAAGAGATCCTATGCAGCAGGTTCAGTAAAAGACCCAATGCGTGTTCTGCCACTGCCTGCCGGTTACCCTCCGGGCTGCTGATGCAAAGAATACCTTTGCTTTCTGCATAGGTGGTATCCACGAGTTCCATCCCGCTTCCCAGTCGCCCGATCCATTTTAACCGGCGGGCCTTTTCTAAAAGTGGCCTGTCCACTTTTATCCGGGTGGTCACTACCAGGCCCTCCGCATCTTCAATGATACCTTCCAGTTCATTGTAAAAAATATCAGGCCGATAAACAACTTCCATCCCGGCCTGCTGCAAACGTTCAGACAAAAGTGCATGCGCCTTTGCTGTGATGATGACTTTGCTCATTGCATTTTATATGTCAGTGCCGCAAACTGCTCCACTGTCAGTTGCTCCGCTCTTTTACTAAACAACTCTTCTTTCAGTTCCGCTGCTTCAAACAGGTTCCTGACGGCATTCCGCAGTGTTTTTCTCCGCTGGCCAAAAGCCGTTTTCACAAGCAGGAAGAGATCCTTTTCACTCCTGACCGGCAGGTTTCGTTTCCGGGGCAATAACCGGATCACTCCGCTTTTTACTTTGGGGGGAGGCTGAAAACAATTTTCATGTACATCGAACAGGTATTCCACATCATAAAAAGTCTGTACCAGTACACTCGTTACCCCGTACACCTTGCTGCCTTCCCGGGCAGCGACCCGTTGAGCCACTTCTTTCTGGAACATTCCCACCATACATTCCACATCCTCCTTCCATTCCAGGATCCTGAATAGAATCTGCGTGGAAATATTATACGGAAAATTGCCCGCCACCGTGAATTTCCCGGTGAAAGGTTTTTCTATTTCAAGAAAATCACGGTGTATGATCTTACCCTGCAGCGCCGGGTAGGTCTTCAGCAGGTACTCCACTTTTTCGTCATCCAGTTCTACCGCTTTAAGATCCGCACCCGGGATCCCAAGTAAATATTTTGTCAGCGCACCTGCTCCCGGTCCCACTTCCAGTAACTGCGAAAAGGGGTGTTCCTTCAATACTTCTATGATCTTACGGCAGATATGCTCGTCCTTCAGGAAATGCTGGCCTAATGATTTTTTCAGGGTGTACACAAGGCAAATGTATACTGAACATTCTTCCCGGAGAAAACAAAAAGGGCTGCTATTGCAGCCCTTCATTACATTAACCAGGATAATTATCTGACTTCTTCTTCGGGGCATTCTTCCGGGCAATAGCTAAACCTCATGGCCCATGAACCGCCGTCATTGATCTGGTCTCCATTTCCCCAGCCGGTTTGAGAATAATACTGCTGGCCGGTACTGTTAAAGGCAACAATTTCCGCATGCGCAGCAATACAAACGCATCCGGCGGGAAGGCTGCTCCTGGGAATGGTGTAGGTATAGATGCTCACGCCAGTTGTACCATGCGTAGCGGTAAAGGGAAACAGGCCGATACGGGGATTACCCGCACCATTTACAGGGATAGCTGAGCAAGCGCCTACATACAGGTGTGTTTTCTTCAATTTATAGGCGCCGATCGTCTGGTACGAAACATATACGTTGGTTTCATCATTCCATACAACCATGCTGCCGACATTATCATTCTGGCCGGCCATAATCGCTGTTTCGGAAGGAGTGAGACAATCAGGTACCGTGTACCCTGAAGGAATAACGTAATAGGGGTTTTCCTGTGCTCCCGCTGCCGGGAGACTATCCTTGCTTTTCTGACAGGAGAAAAAGACAAGCGATAGGGAAAGAAGGGTAATTAGCTTTTTCATGATACGGATTTTAGGGTTATCAAATGATGATGTTAAGTAACTCAATGTTTTTTTGTTTTGCCAATAAAAATCTCATTAATTACTATGAATAGAGAAAAAACATCGCCTGTTTCGTGTTTTACCATAGCCCATTGTGGCTCCCGGAAACATTTTTACGGCTTATAATTACGTTACTGTATGACCGTGAATTTTCGGGTCACCCGTTCCCCTCCAGCCGACAGGGTAAAATTGTAATTCCCTGCCGGCCATCCGGATAATATATTCAGCACAAAATTGTTCATCCCGGCTGATATGCCCTGTTTTCCGCTGTACATCAATCTTCCGGCCATATCCGTTATCTGCACAACCGCATCTCCTGTTGTTACTGCCGACTGGATAAATACCGATAATTTTTCACGGGCGGGGTTGGGTGCAATCTGTACATCCGGATGGTTGGGTTTCCCGAGATAAACAGCCTTGATGGCAGAGTACTGATCTTCCGAAGGGTTCAGGTTAATAATCTTAAGACGGTAAAAGGACCGGCCGCCGAAGGGTTGCGCATCATCAAATACATACTGGTTGATCTCACCCTGTCCATTATTACCCTGTGCAGAAACAAAACCGATAGTACTCCAGTTCATTCCGTTCGTACTTCTTTCGATCCCGAAACCCGTCATATTTTGTTCATTGGTTGTTTTCCAGTTCAAACGAACGGCCGCATCGTTAGTAACGCTGGCATTAAAAGAAAGCAATTGTGCCGACAAGGGGAAGTTATCCACCGGCACCCGGTAATCCTCCACTTCCCCGTTACGGTAATATCCGGTCGCATTGGCCGTCGTCATTCCGTTTGCCGCTGAAGTAAGCCGGATACGTAAAAAGGTAAAAGAACCATTGGGTAAAGATGTAGGCGCCGATGGCCAGAATAAGAAAAACCCCTGCACGGAAGCGGTTGAGCTGACCGTGATGGGTGTTATTGCCTCCGCGGCATCATATACACCGTTGGCGTTGAAATCAAGCCATGCTATCAGGCTGGCATTCGAACCTGTATTATTGTAAACCCGCACATAAGCAAGGTAATTCCCGGAAGCCGGATTAAAGATCGGGATATAATTGAGCCCGTCATTATCATCCCCTCCATCACCGGTGGCATCTGCTGAAGTAAACTTATTGAACTCTTCATCCCACCCGGTCGCGAAATTAAGGCCAATGAATAAGGCGGTATCTTTTTCATGCAGGGCCGGGCTCAATGGATCAGGGTCATACGATGCGGGTGCATCCCCGAAATCACTTTTTGGTCTGAACCCGGTCGCATCGCCGCAAAAGCCTGTCCAGTCCAGTACGGTAGGTCCAGTAATACGGGTTCGCGGACCGATGGTTCCGTTCATATTGTATACAGCCAATGAATCATAGACCCAGTACCTTGTATTATTCCAGGTTATGCCGGCCTGTCGCGGTGTAAGGCCCCCGGTATAATAATTCTGAATGATATTTTGTGTTTGCAGATCATAATGGGTAAACCTTCTTGCGGCAGCATTCGGTGACCCGGCAAAATCAACCAGTAATCCGTCGGCAATGGTAAAATCATTCCAGTCGTGCAATGATGTACCCGCCCCGTTATCAGAAGGCGTGGCATATACCTGGCAGGACCTGATAGGATTACCGCCGGGCACATCAAATTCAATCCGCCAGATGATCGTTTCCCGGCCACCATTATTCCCGGGCGTCAGGTTACCTTCCACACCGAAATAAAGGTCGTTATCATAGAATGCACAACCCGCTGATTCCACGCCGCGGTTGTAGGTTGGTATGCCAAGTACATTCACATCCGGTACAATCACTCCCATGGATTGTGTATCAAAATTGTACCGTTTGATCGCTTTATTGGTGGCTGGAGTAGATGTAAAATCAATCACGTAATAGAGGTCATGCTGAAGGTGATCATACCCGATACCGTTAATATATCTCGGTGAAGTAACATCCTGGAATATCATCCTGGCCTGTCCGGTCGCCGTATTGATCAGGGAAACTGTATTGGTGTCTGAGGTACCGATGACATATGTAGGCTGACCGGTAAAAGGCCTGGAGGCAATAAAGTAATTATTGGGGAACGTACCTACAACGCATGCCGTAAAATCAGAAAGCCAGAAATCACCTGCGGTACCGCTAAGAGCGACCGTTACGGTCTTTACCGGTCCGAGAATTGCAACATTGAGAGTTGCCACTACAGAGTTGTTGGCCGCCGCGGTTGCCGGGGCCTGCCCCTGTGCATTGGTGGTACCGGAACCCGTAATGACGACATTACCGGTTACGGGCCTTGTCATGACTATATTGAGCGGGGTAAGTGCAGTGTTCACCGCGGTTACGTTTACGCGCTGGCTGTTGTCGATATCGTATAAGGAGAACTGGAAATTATTGACCTCATTATCGAAAGTAAATGTAATGTTTCCGTTACCACTGTACTGCACATCGGCGCCTGTGCCAAATGATCCGGCCTCCCCTGTATGTGTTGTGTTCTCTCCCGTGGTAGTAATGGTTGCCGGGTAAACAACAACCACCCGGTTCACACCGATGGCAAAAGCCTGTGTACGGCTCATGGCCGCGGTTACGTAGCCTGCATAATTACCGGTCGTAATGAGATAATCCATGTTATCCCAGTTCAGGTTGGCCGTATTACTTCCGGCTATACATTGAGGATATGCAGTGGTGGTACCTCCAATGAAAAAAACCAGCAGCAGTATTTTTTGGGTGACCCGTAAGTTGATTTCAAGTAGCACTTTTTTCATAGGCGCACGGATTGGGTGAAAGAAAGGTACAACCCCGCGAAAGGGCTTACAAGGTAGATTCGACAGGGAAATAAAGGTTTAATCATCACCCGATTTACCTGCCCGAACAGCGGAAAACTGAAGCAGGTATTTTAGCCTGAATTAATGGTAAAATCTTATGAAGCGGAAATAACTCCACGCGTAACACTACGGTCAGTAGTATAAGAAATCTCCGTGTAGGCTGTACGGGTGAAGCGGGTCACTGTTTCGTCACCCGTTCTTATGACAAGAGTAGTGTTTCGAAGTAATTATTATTTCCCGGGTATCCATGCCGGTTTTTTTTGGCCGCTTCCTGTTGTGTAAAGAAAAAAGTAGTACCGGGGCAAAAAAACCCGGCATTTAGAACCGGGGTTACAGGCAGAATCTTGTTGTACTAACCAACTTCCTGTTCTATTATTTTTGAGGTCAGTTTTTAACCAGCTTGAAGGTTTGCATAAAATCGCCGCTCTCCGTCTTAAGGTAATAAAGACCTGCCGTGAGATTATCGAAACCAAACAGGGTATACGCACCGGAACCGGCCGTGGCATTGTAATCCTGCCGGCGGATCAGCGCGCCCCCTGAATTGTACATGGCAACGGAGATCTTCTGGTCACACCCGGTGCTATACTGCAGAACGATCAAATCCCTGAACGGATTATTCAATACGGTAATCTTTGTTTTGGAGACAGCGCGGATAAATACAATGGAGGAATACATAAAACTTCCGTCAATATCTATCACTTTCAGGCGATAATAATATTCTGAAACGCCAATACCTACCGGGTCATTATGGGTGTAGGTGATCATGCTTGTGCTGTTGGCCGCCTGTTTCGTTGCCACTTTCTGGTAGCTGATCCCGTCTACAGACCTTTCCAGTTCATACCTGGAGAGCTGCTGTTCTTCAGCGACAACCCAGTGTAACTGGTTATAGCTGCCCTTGTTCAGGCCTGCGAAATCAACCAGTTTGGCAGGCAGGGTGCCGCCGCTGTAAAGGTCGCTTTTGAAAACACCTTTTCCATGGGTGGCAGCGATCAGCTTATTATCGGCAGAGATCTGCAGGTCCATGACCAGCGTGGCATCCCAGAAACCGCCGTTGAAATCAACCCAGGTCTGGCCCCTGTCAGGACTTACATACACACCGAAATCGCATCCGGCATATATGATTTTGGCGTTCAACGGATCGAAGACAATGGTATTAAAAGGCACATCCGGTAAGCCGGCACTTCGGGCTGTCCAGTTGGCGCCACCATCTCCTGTAACATAAATATGTGATGTACCAAAACCGCCCAGGGCAATAAACACACTGTCATCATTTGACGAACTGATCGCGAAATCCATTACAAACCTGTCGGGTAGCGTTCCTTTAATGCTGGCATAAGGCGTTACGGTTGGTGTTGCAGACTTGAGGACATTGGGCTGACCATTCACCCATAGATGATCATTCGTGGTGTTTTGAGCAATATTGGAAGTGGAAACATATATCTTGTCCCTGTTGGTGGGTGATACTGCCAGCGCAATGGCTGTTTTCCTGTACTGCTCAATATAATTGGTGGAGGAGCTGTTAGGATTTGACCAGGAAATAGAAGTCCCGCCGGTCGTTGAACGATGTATGTTGTCAGTGGCAACATACATATAGTTACCGTCGCTTTTACTGATTGCAACGGGTGCCATGAACGCTGTTCTGTCATCCGCAGAAAATGCCCAGGACGAAAGTACCGAACTGTATGACCCGGTTGCACCGGTTGTGGAGCGTCTTACGCCCCTTGCATCGTTCGAGGCCAAAACAGTAATTCCATCGGGAGCAATGGCACTCGGACCACCGTCCCCTCCAAATTCACTAACCCAGGTAGCTCCATTATACGAAACAACCCCGTTATCCTGAAGACCCCCGATCATGATATTCGGGTTCGTGGGATGTACACCAAAGGAAGCATAAAACTGTGTGGCGCGGAGACCGGTATTAATGTTATTCCAGGTTGCTCCGCTGTTGGTGCTTTTATACATTCCCCCGTCGCAGGCCACATAAATAATATTGCTGTTATTGGGATCATATTCCACATCATGATGATCTGAGTGTATCGGGGAACTGCCGGTGGAGATCGTTGTGATGGATCCGCCCGTAGTCGTATTGGTGGAATTATACCTGAAAAAATCGACCCCTCCCATCATAATGATATCCGTGTTGGAAGGATTAATAGCCAGGTCATGCGCGAACCAGTACTGGAAATCGCAATGCCCTGAACTGTTTTTGGCAAACCAGTTGGCCCCGAAATCTGTGGAAAGGTATAACTCATTGCCCCCTGCTGCACCGCCGATGGATGCATATAACCGGGTTGAACCCACATTGTCCATGCGGATATACCCGTCAAATGATGCCGGCAGCCCTGACGATATCTTCGTCCAGGTGGGTGAAGCATTTGACCCGTTGGTTGTCCGGTAAATTCCTTTGTCCATGTTGACCATATTTCCTACCCCAACCACCAACTGGTCGGTATTGGAAGGATTGATGGCTATATCCGATACATAAATTTTTGAAAGGATCTGGCTCCATGATAAACCGGCGTCGGTTGACCGGTACAGGCCATCCGTTGCACAGGCATAAATGGTATTGCTGTTCGTCGGATCAAACTCCAGCATCTGGATACCAAATAACTGGTTGGTGGTTTTTGACATTACCTGCGTCCAGGTGGCGCCACCGTCTGTACTTTTAATGATCCCAATCCCGTAAGTACCCCGGGTTTTCCAGACACTGAAACCAATGTTGGAAGTGTCTACCCTGTACACTTCACCGGTTCCGGCATAGATCACGCTTGAATTTCCGGGATCGACAAGGATCGATGAAACCCCCAGTACGGGAAGATTGGTTGCAACGGATGTCCAGCTGGAACCGGCATTGACGGATTTCCAGATACCACCGCTGGCCGAACCGGCCCAGAGATTATTGGAATTACCTGGATCGATCGCGATACAAAGAACCCTTCCCCCGATGTTAGATACATCACCAAGGGATGTCCAGGTTGCAGCATTTACCCTTGTCTGCACATCGGCTGTTTTCTTTTTGATTTCCAGGTATTGCTCCCAGGCAGCCTGGTATTTGTCATTAAGATTGTTCGGGTTCGGATAGCCTTTGGAATGAACCCACATGGCCAGTTGTTTCTCGGCGCCGGTCTCTTTTTCTTTTGGCTTTCCGGCCCGGCTTTCAGCAGGCGTTGGAGGCAGCGTATTCCGCCAGGTGAATAAAACTGCCAAAAGGAAGGGGATGACCGCAAGGAGCAGGAGTGTTCGCTTTTTCATAGTGATCTGGATTTGAGGATACCGGGTACTTGTTTTCGATGTGATTCCTGTTGGGAATCAAAATTCATTCCATCGCAGTCCGTTTGGCTGTGAATCATTACCCGCAACGTAAAAAACCGTTCTGAAAGACCGGGTTCTTTACACCGGCGGCAAATTTTTTCGCAGTCAACTGACTTTACTAAAGTTAGAGAAAGGACATCCCGGCTGCAAAGTGTTTTCACCCTGATCTTTTACCGCCGTAACTGCACAATTCCGCAGCAGGCCTGAATATGTATTCCGGATGAATTCTGCCGTAAAAAAGGCCGGGAAATTACGGAGAGAAGCCCGTTTGACGAACGTGGCTACCGCATAAAAAAACCTCCTTATTAAAGGAGGTTCTTTATTCATTTTATGAATCACCCGGTTCATTCAACCAGCCTACAACTTATGCAGTTTTATCTGCTGGTCCATCCCTTCGCCTTTTATATTCAGGTAATAGGAACCGGCCGGCAGGTGATTCATGCCAATATTAAAATTATTCCCCGGACCCTTACGCAGGAATTGTGTACCCTGGAGCACATTGCGCCCGGTATTGTCAAGTATGCTCCATTGAATATTTCCATCTGCCAGCGCGTATACATTCACAGATAATCTTGTAGAAACAGGGTTCGGAGACACCATTATTTTCCCGGTATTATCTGCCAGCGAGATCCTGACGATGTTGGAGTATTTGAAAGACTGGTCCTGGTCCACCATCTTTAGCCTGTAGTATAATACCAATGATTGCTGGTCCGCGGCATCCTCATCGAGCAGCGAATAATCCAGTATCCCGGAACCCCCGATCGTACCCATGGCAGTTACCGTTCCGATCGCGCCGTAATTAATGCCATCGATGCTTCTTTCCACCACGAAGTGGGAAGTGTTGATTTCGTTTTCTGTTTTCCATAGCAGCAATACCTTGCTGTTATTCTGCAGCGTTCCGGTGAATGTAAGCAGATCGAGCGGCAGGCTTATATTGCCGGAAGCAAAGTAAAAAGAGGAAAATCCTGAAATGTCCGCCTGAATCACATAACCGTTGGCACCATGCACCAGGTCTGCACCGGTATTAGTCGGAACAATCAGGGTAGTGGCAGCTGTAACAACGGGGCTGCAGGGATCGCTGTTCTTAAGTATCTTCAGGTCACCGATACCGGTAATTGCACTCATCGGGTCCGCATCAAGAGCATCAAATTCCGCCTTTGAAATATAGAGCCTGACCTTCACAGGTGCGGACACTGTTCCTGAAACATTAATGGTCATATTCCTGTTGAGGTACCGAACCCCGTTTTTTATACGGATCGGCCCGGAATGTTTATAAAAGGAGGAGGTAACCGTTCCCAGGTTTCCGTTACTGTTACCCGCATAAATTTCGGCCATGATATTGCCATCGGGACCCGTTATGGGCACCCAAATGTTCTTATTGGTATCATCGATCACTACGGTAGTGCCGCTATTGCAGGTATTAACGGGTCCGTCAGTTACATCAATAGAGGAAGGAATCGAACTTTTTCCTGTCGCATCCGCGTATCCAAGAAAGGTGTATTTCTGTAAACAGCCCTGGCAGGCGGGTACAAAGGGAAAAGCGGCGCTGGGTCCGGAAGTGGTGGTGGACCTGTCCATCACCACATAAATATCCTTACCGTTCGGTGTAATAGCAAGGTCACGGAAACGGTTCACGCTTCCGAAATAACTGATCGTATCTGCGTCCGTATTGGTCGGTACTGTTGCAGTTCCCGCTCCATCCAGCCGGAACCTAACCAGTCTTCCCCATTTTAATGAAGCCGCAACCAGCGATTTTTTCCAGCCGGGTATCATTGCTGTCGTATAAATGTCAAGTCCCGACCAGCCTTCAGAAGGCCATCCTGAATTACTGGGATTGGTCTGCCAGATATTGGTGACAACGGCATTGGTTTGCGCGTAAGCCGTAAACAACGGATCCTTATAAGCGCCGTGGGTGGCTGCTGTTACATTGATGGCGTCCCGGTTGGCTGTTTCAGAACCTACCGGAGGGCAACTGGAATTACCGGAATTGTCTGTCCATGGTGCTCCGGCGGAAAGACTTGTGTTCGTGCCCGCTGTGGAATTACCATTATAATTTCCATCGTTTACAAAGCCAATCACCAGCGGGTGGCCGTAATTTTTAAACCCTTCAATAATATTCACTTCATCGTCAGTATACGGACCATGCGAGGAGCCATAGAGTAAATTAGAAGCGCTGTCATAGGCAAACCCCTGGTTGTTCCTAATCCCGGTGCTCCAGACAGCACTCTGCACACCCAGCAAGCCATTGTACGGGTTATCATTGGGTATCCATCCGCTCAATCCCGCATCGCCGTCAGTCACCAGGTTGAACCTTAATATTTTTCCCTCATAAGAAGCAGGATTTTGTGCTTTCTGGGTACGCAGCCTGTTGTTGAACTGCCCCGCACCCATATCACCGGAAGCATAAAATAGATAATAATCCGAACCGCCGGCTGTCATAGGGCGTATTATGATCCGCTGAGAATTATGGTCATTGCTTCCCGGCAAAGTATCGCATAAGGATACCGGGGATTCGAGCCGGCCCGTGCCGGTATTATAGGTAAACCGCACCAGCCTGTTAGTATAGAATGTACCGGTGGGAGGAGTACTGCCGATATACGTATGCACATACGAAACATAAACATAGTTGATCGGCGTAGTGGCATCCATGAATTTGGGATGAAGCGCAAGCCCCGCACAACCACCTTGTGGGTTATTGGTACCGATATTGAACTGGGCATTGAAGGCCTGGTCGGCCGGGGCTGTAAAGAATGTGCTGCCCTGGGAAATATTTAATACCGTATCCCTTACACCCGTAACCGGGTCGAACCGGTAGATTCGGTACCCCTTTGATTCGGTCACCCATAATTTATTATCCGGACCGTAAGTAATCTCCCAGGGATCCGCCAGTACCTGGGGTGCTGAAATGATTTGCTGGTGAAACACTTCTTTCATCCGGCCGCCAGTAACCTGTACTTTGGCGGACGGTGTTAAGGAGATCTGGAAACCCCAGTTCGTTCCGGACTGACCGGCACCGGCAGAATAGACCCTTACATAATAGGTACTCCCGGGTACCAGGTCATTTGCATTGATCACATTCGTGGTGCCGCTGCAGGCAAGTGATGTCAGGCTTCCGCAGGTTCCTGAAAACAATTGCATACGGGCGCCCGATGCAGCCAGGTCACTGCCTATATTACCTAATGTTATAGTTGCATAACTGTAAAGCGCATCGAACCGGTACCAGATATCATCATCCGCAGTTCCGGTACAGGGGGCGACCGCCACACCTGAATTGGTTGCCGCAGCAAGGTTGCCGCTGATCGTACCTCCGGCAGGCAATATGGTTGCTACATTATTACATTCCTCGTTATTGGGTACAACAAAGAGATTGAAACCATAATAAGGCTGGGTTTTCACATTCGGGTTCTGGGATGTATTGATCCGGAAGGTATAGGTCCCGCCGGAAGTTAAACCGGTAAACTTTCTCGATTGTGAAACATTATTACAACCGCCTAAAGTCGTATACGTACAGGCGCTTGAGTTAAAAAGTTCGATATAGGTGTTTGTAGTTGTAAGACTGCCGGTACCCGTATTCGGCAAATCAAGTACTACGGTGATAATAACACTGGTAGACCCTGCTGGAAGAGTGAACCTGTACCAAACATCGTAACGTGTACCGCAGGTAGAACCTGTCGCCGTTTGTCCCGCAAGGTACAGGTTGCCGGGTGTGGCGGTATAATTACCCGTCAGGGTACCCAGGTTGGTGGCCGTGGCACAGGTGTTATTGGCCGGCTGGGCGAATATCAAAGAGGGCAGGGATAATACTCCCAGGAAGAAGAGCAGCTTTTTCATTGATAGTGGATTTTAAAGAAATTGGTTTTTCAGATGCAAGATATTCAACAAAGTTTTTATCTGCATAAGTGTTTACGCTAAACTTTATTAGTAAAATCCCTTATTAATATTAAGGGATTACCCGATTGACTTTCTCTATTTCTTGGTGTTTCTTTGCTAAGTGAATACTGAAAAACCCTGTATTGCTAAAACAGCGGGGTTCAGTTTCAGCAGTATCCAATATCGAAAAAACCACGGAAATCCTATATATGAAACCAGCAATAGTCCAGTTTACACGACTGTGTATATTACTATTACTTTTCACTCGGCCCCTTTCAGCAGCAGCCCAGCCCGCCAATGATGCCTGTGGCAGTGCCATCAGCATTACTTCCGGGTTGGCTTGTACCTCTACTGCCGGGACCCTGAGAAATGCAGGGGGCGGCGCAACCGCTACAGCCGGTATCAATGCTTTCTGCGGTAACGCGGCATCCCCTGACGTATGGTATTCTTTTGTTGCACAAAGCACATTTCCAACCATCCGGCTAAGTGGCATGGCAACGCAAATGGATAATGCACCGAGGCTGCAGATCTTTAATACCACTTCCTGCGTCGTTGCCACCCTGAATGCCAGTTCCAATAACTGCGCCAGCGGTACAAACGTTGCCACCCTCAACCTCACCCCGCTAACGGCCTTAACGATCGGAACTACCTACCTGGTCAGGGTATTCACCAACGGTAACAGTGTTGCAGCCGGCGTGGCGGCCGACTGGAATTTTAATATATGTGTAATCGACCCGGCCCCTGCCAATAATCTTTGCGGAAGTTCTGTGCTCCTCACCTCTTCTACTGCCTGCACGAATACAACGGGTACCATGTACGGAGCTACACTGACCGCAACAACCATCAATGCACCTAACTGCGCTTCGGCTGCAACGTTTGATGTATGGTACAGGTTTGTGGCACAAACAACTAACCCAACGATAACTCTGAGTAACCTGGGAAGTGAATTTACCAACCCCGGGCTCCAGTTATTATCCAATAACTGCGGTGCAACGTTCACTTCTTATTACTGCGGTACCACTTCTATAGCGGCAGATTTCCTTACACCGGGTACCACGTACTTTATAAGAGTGTACACCACCGGCGCCTCCGCCCCAACTACAGGTGTCAACGGCGGATTTGATATATGTGTCCAGGATCCGGTGAGTACCGCGCCTTTCAACGATGAATGCGTTAATGCGGTAAACCTCCCGATCTGGAACAGTTGTAATAATATTCCGGGAAATATGGCCGGCGCCACTGCTTCCGCCATTGCCCTGGGCGGAACCTGTACCGGTCCGCTTGCCTACGATACCTGGTTTAAATTCACCGCGGTGAACGCTACCGCGACGTTAACCCTGAGCAGTATCGGAGCTAATTTTACAAACCCCCGTATTGAAGTTTTATCCGGCACCTGCGGATCCCTGACTTCCATCGCCTGTGGAACCAGCCCGGTAAATGCCGCCGGTCTTACGGCGGGTACTGTATATTATGTAAGAGTATACTCAACCAGCCCCCCTGCACCCAACGGCAATGCCAGGTTTAACATCTGTGCCACCACTACCAACGCGCCGGTGCGGTTTGGTAATACCTATGTTAATGTGACCAAGAAAACAACAGGGGGTGTGGTGGAAACAGGTGATGTGCTGGAGATCCGGATGACCATCAGTCACACCTCCGGCACCAAGTATAATTTACGATATGTAGATAATATTCCGAGCAATACTGTTATTGCACCGGGTGGTTCGGGCGATGATTCAGTTTGGATACGGACCAATGAAGGGTTGATTTTTAAAAGATATTCACTCACAGCCGGAGATGATGCCGCTACCTATGTTGCCTCACCACCTGCCGGCGAGTACAATATCCGGTTAAATATGGGTTTTGGCGGTACCAATCCCGGCATACCGGTCAATAATACTGCCACCGAGTTCGCTTCTGCTACAGGTAACATGATCAATACAAACAGACCCTCTGGTGGCGGAGGTCTGTTGTTTGCCATTGCTTACCGCGTGGTAGTAACCGGCAATCCTGGCGACACCATTAACCTGAACCCCGGACAGTTCCTTTATAAAGATGCATCCGGTTCAGGTCCGGATATCATATTAACTGCCACCCCCTACAAAGTGGTGATCAGCGACCCTTTAACCTTATGTACCAATAGTATTGGTGTGAATTATGCCTCTGAATCCGGGGGTACATTTGGTACAGGTACCACATTGAACAGAACTTCAGACCTGGCTGCCCCGATTACCGGGTACACGTTTATCAGCGATGTAAATGCATATAACGGAGTGGGCGACGGGCGGTATGCCCTTGTAAAAAACCTGAGCCCCCGAAGCGGCACAGTAACTGACGGAAGAAGAAGGAACAGTTGTAATGTTCCTGCTGCCCTTGATTACTCAGACATGAGTAACTGTAACAAAAGGATGTTTGACGGATTCTGGTTCATCGGGGGCGACCATACCGGCACCAATAATGCCGCCGGTAATGCCCCCCCGGCTGCCACAGACAATGGTGGTTATATGCTGATGGTGAACGCAGATTACGTTGCCTCTGAAGTTTACCGTCAAACTATTACCAATCTCTGTCCGAATACTTATTATGAATTTTCCGCCTGGGTAAAAAATATCTGTCCCACCTGTGGAATTGATTCTGTCTCGCAACAGTTTACAGGTACTCCAACAGCGCCCACAAGCGGTTACCCCGGCGTGTATCCCAACCTGGCCTTCCTGCTCAATGACGTAGATTATTACAACACCGGTGAAATTGATACTGTAGGCTGGGTCAAAAGAGGATTCGTATTCCAGACAGGTGATACCCAGACCACGGCCACCTTCTCAATCCGCAACAACTCACAGGGTGGCGGCGGTAATGACTGGGCACTGGATGATATAGCCGTGGCCACCTGTCTTCCCAACATGAGTTATTCGCCCACTACGAACCCCATGATCTGCGAGGGTAACACTTTAATGATCGCCGATACCGTAAGGTCTTTCTTTAATACATATGTAGAATATAAATGGCAGCGAAGTACGGATGGCGGCGCCAACTGGACAGATATCGCCGGAACAACGGGCACGGCCACCCCTGTATGGAATGGTACTGCCTATGAATTCATCACAACGTATACATTACCACCCGCCTGGACACAGGCAGCTAATTCCGGTGATATGTACAGGGTGGTTGTAGCCAGTACACCCGGCAATCTGGGCAGCCCAACCTGCAGCTTCACTGATCCTGCAACGATCGTGATCTCTGTATTGCTGGATTGCGGACCGCCGCTTAACGACGACCTGTTATCAGTTTCCGGTTCCCTCACCGGTGAACTGGCAAAAATTTCCTGGGTCACTTCCAAAGAAACCTCACCGGTTAAATACCGGGTAGACAGAAGTGATGACGGGTACAACTTTACCCCTGCCGGTATAGTAAACGGGTATAATGATATCCGTTCTGAAAAGAATTATTACTCATTTGATGATCCAATGCCTGTAAATGGAAAGGCTTATTACCGTATCGCTATCATGGACGACAGGGCTGTCCGCAAGATTTCACAAACCATTTTGCTGACCACGAAGGAAACGAAAGAGTGGAGTTTGGTCAATATCATCAATCCCTTTGTAAATACCCTGATGTTCCAGATAGCCACACCTGAATCAACCCTGGCTACTATCGAGCTGATGGACGCTAACGGGCGGACTATAAAGTCATTTAAACAGCCATTGAACCAGGGTATTAATGCCATTGCCGGGATCAACACCCTGGATATGCCACCGGGTTTGTACCTGCTCAGGGTCACGATCAAAAACAGATCAGTAACGCAAAAAGTAGTGAAAGCGGGAAAATAGTCACCGCTTCCTTACCGGAAGAGATTGTCCTGGATCAGGACAATCTCTTTTTTTTTCAGGCATATCAGTACCCGTTTGAAAGATTCAATATAACCGGTTCGGGGCGGTCATACCTGAGACCGTCATAATAAATCTGTCACCGCCATATTTCACTATTTTTGCCGGGAAATTATTATCATGACCCCCCATCAGCAAAAACCTGTGATCGGCATCTCCTGCGGCGACCTGAACGGTATCGGCATTGAACTGATCATCAAGACCTTTTCCGATAACCGCATACTGGAACACTGCACCCCCGTGATCTTTGCCTCCAATAAAGTCATTAATTTCTACCGTAAGTCTGTCCCGGATATTAATATCAACTACCAGAACATTAAGGAATTCAACCGGATCAGTCATAAACAGGTGAATCTTTTCAATTGCTGGGAAGAAGAAGTGGCGATTACGCCCGGCCAGCTCAACGAAACCGGCGGTAAATACGGGATCCTTTCCTTGCAAACCGCCGTTGCCGCACTGAAGCAAAAACATATAGACGGGCTGGTAACAGCTCCGGTCCATAAAAAGAATATTCAGTCTCCCGAATTCAGTTTTACCGGACATACCCCCTACCTGAAAAACATTTTCGGCGTCAACGATGTGGTGATGATGCTCTGCGCCGGCAACCTGAGGGTAGCCCTTGTAACCGAACATATTCCCGTCAGTGAGATCGCCCAACAGGTCACCCGGGAAAGACTGGTAAGCAAGCTGGCAATCATCCATCAAAGCCTGCAGAAAGATTTCGGTATCGACAAACCCCGGATCGCCGTACTCGGCCTTAACCCTCACGCCGGCGATGAAGGACTGATCGGTACGGAAGAGGAAGCCATCATCAAACCAGCTATCAAAGATGCCAAGAATAGTAACATGCTGGTCGTTGGACCCTACAGCGCCGACGCTTTCTTTGCCCGCGGTAGTTATGAACGGTTTGACGCGGTGCTCGCGATGTACCACGACCAGGGACTGATCCCCTTTAAAACATTGGCATCGGGCGACGGCTTTAACTATACAGCAGGGCTTGCGGCGGTAAGGACCTCGCCCGATCATGGTGTGGCCTTTGATATTGCCGGGAAGAACAAGGCCGACAATTCCTCTTTTTTAACTGCCCTGTTCGAATGCGTGGAAATCATCAACCACCGGAAAGCGTACGAGGAAAACAGGCAGAACCCGCTGAAGAAGATGACGCCGGCCATACTGGCCAACGCGAAAGATGAAGCGATCGATGAATAACGGCTACCGGAAAACGGAATCGGGAACACCTTTATTGATAACATAGCCGGAATAACTGATCTCCACTTTCCCTTTCTTAACCCCCGTATTTTCTTTTTTATCTTTTTCCGCCCCATTGTCATAATCAATGGAGATACCCTTGGGCAATTTGTAATCCTTTGTATTAAACGTAAGCTCTACTTTATCCGGCAAACCGTAGGCTGCATAATCCTTATACTGCATCAGCAGTTCATAGGTCCCGCTTTCCCGGGTACTGATCACAGAACGGATGACGAGCAAACGCTGTTCATCAATATACAATGTCGCTCTTGTAATATTCTCCTCATCGCTCAGCGGGAATATCTTCACAACCCGGCAATCGATACCACTGACTTTTTCCATTCCCGATGCCATCGCTTCGTAATTGTTCAGTCCGAGTACATTGTTCATATTGATGTTGACTGTTCCTTTGGGGATGAAGGAAACCCCTTTCTCATTCCTGATACGCAGCTTATCCGGCTTTTTATAGTAGACTTTCACTTTCGCCACCGGCGCTTTGATAAAGATCACATTGGTCTTCAGTTTACCGGTGGCGGTATAATCATTCACCTGGTCATATTTCTCCTTTACCTTTTGTAGTAGAGGTTTGATATCCTGCGAAATACCCTGAAGGCCGGTACACGCTGTCGCGGTCAATAGGACAAATAAACTTTTCATAGTACAGCTTTAACTTAATATATCCTTTCGTTTAAAATACCGGATAGTTATCAGCAGGAATAATACAATATAACCCAGCAGGATCAGTCCGCTCCTGACCAGCGAGCCGGGGTTCTGCACCGAACCATCGATGGTCACCCCTTCAGCATTTTTTTCCACATAAAAGAAACCTTTCCATCCCAGCATATGCGTGGTAAAAGACCAGGGATTCACCGTTTCTTCAAACAAGGGAACCTTCAACTGCTGAATGATTGTGAAAACGATCACTACGCAAACGGTCGCCACGATAGGTCCCAGTGAATTTTCCGAGAAAGCGGAGAACATAAGCGCCATGGCCGCGATGGTGGTGAGTGCCAGCGCCGCAAATACAAAAGCGGCAATGAACCTCCACAGCACATCATACCCGTTCATCAGGTGCATTTCCGTTTCGCGGAAGACCACCAGGTCGCCGCGGCCAAAGAGCAAAATGCTCCCGAGCAAAGCAAAAAGAGCCATCCAGACCAGCAACATCACAACATAGATAGTGCTGGCCATGAATTTGGAAAGGACAAGTTCAGTTCGCGTCACCGGTTTACTGGCGATCAGCCGGAGGGTGCCGAGGCCGGCCTCCCCGGACAACATATCTCCCGCGATAAGCGCCACCAGCAGGGGAACATGTATCAGGATCATGTGCAATACAGCCACACATACAAAATACCCGTTCGCCATCCGGTCATACGGTATCTCAAAAGTGTCGGATTGACTGTCGGTGTACAGTTGTATGAAATCCTTACCGTTCACTTTCAGGGCCAGTTGCACCAGGAGCACGATCACTGCTACGGCGCCAAACGCAATAAAAGTACGGGGACGTTTAAAAACCTTGAACAGTTCTATTTGCAGTAATTGAATGAACATCTGTCAGGATTCCCTTGTTTGTGATAAAAAATATTCCTCGAGGGAGTTTACAGGCCGGAGAACGGAAACAGCGATCCCGTTCTGCACCAGTTGCCTGTTCAGATCCGGAATCCTGTCCTTTTTCATCTCCAGCCTGAACCGGTGGTTATTGGTTTGCTTCAGGCTGATGTTCCATTCCGAACTGCGGAGGAACTGTAATGTTGCAGCTTCGTCACCGGTAACTAATTCCACTACCGCGAGTTCGGGGTTGAGCAGTTCACTTACTTTCCCTTCCACCACTTTTTGGCCTTTATGGATGATCAGCATATCATCTGCCACCATTTCCATTTCGCTGAGAAGGTGTGAAGAAACCAGCAGTGTCTTAAGGAGGTCACGGCTCAGGTGAAGGATCAGTTGCCGCATATCGGCGATCCCCTGCGGGTCAAGTCCGTTGCTGGGCTCATCCAGGATGATCAGTTGTGGCTGATGGATCAGCGCACAGGCAAGACCCAGCCTTTGTTTCATTCCCTGGGAATAGGTCTTAACCTTACTGTTCGCTCTTTCCGACAGACCCACCATCGCCAGTTGATCCATCATTTGTTTCCGTGACACTTTTACACCGCTCAGCCTGGAAAAAATACGAATATTCTCTGTTGCCGTGAGGTATTTGTAGAGGTCGGGTTTTTCAATGATGGCGCCTGTTTGCCGGAGAATTTCCCTGCGTTTCTTTTTCAGGTCCATCCCGAATATCTCGATCTCCCCGGAACCGGGTTCAACAAGGGTCAGGAGCATGCGGATAGTAGTAGATTTACCTGCCCCGTTCTGACCCAGGAAACCATACACTTTTCCCGATTCCACGGAAAAAGACAGGTTGTCCACGGCCTTAATATCACCAAAGCTTTTTGAGAGTTCCTTTACGCGTATGACCGTCTGCATTCCTGAGTATTAACGAATAAAAGTAGGAAACGTTTGATCGCAGGTTGTTTTAAATGACTTCGTAAAAAAATATTTTCCTGCAATCATTTGCATATTCAGTTCCCAGTGATTAGGTTTGTTTTCGATTCGGAAAACCACATATACCCTCGTAAAACTACGTTAAAGATCCGTACCAGGCCTTCCTACCGTTCCGTCGGCCATGTTACGTACTTCGATAAAAAAATTTTACAGAAGGGTTTCGATACCAAGACTAACATCCAATATTTCTGTGGGTACCTGAACAAAGTCCCCCCGAACCGGGACAAACCCAAAGAAATGATCAAGACTGCTGCACTATTGATGATAATAACCCTGAGACTGATCTATCAGCCTTCAGAGGCGCAAACAGGATTCGCCCCTTTTTCAAGCCCCACCACCACCACTGCCGGGATCTCAAACCCCGCCGGTCTCTTAAGCTTTAACGGCACACTCAAAAAGAACAAAGTCGTACTTGAATGGGTTGTATCTGAAAACGAAACGGCCGACCAGTTTGAAGTGGAAAAAAGCACGGATGGCAGCCACTACTACACTACGGCTTTTGTATTTGGTACCGACCTGCCAGACACCGGCAGGTACCGTTATTCCGAAAAGGCCGGATCCAAAAAAATAATGTACCGGGTCAAAATGATCGGAAAGGATAAGCAAAGCACATACTCTCCTGTTATAACCATCTCCACAAACGTTTAAAACCGGGTCATGAAAAAAACCGTCCAAAATTTACTGCGTGAAGAATATAACCGGCTGAAAAAGGCCATTGAAAAAATCATTAACACGAAACAGGGAAACGCTGCTGCACAACCGGTGTTGCAACCTGTTCGGCAAAAAAAATACTGAGGGTGCCGGTCTTCTGAAGATTTTCATACACATAGAGCACCAATAGAGAAAAAGCCCTTTGTCTAAAGGGCTTCTCTTTTTATTTAACTACAACTACCCCAAATGTATTTTCTGGCCGGTAAAACGGGAACTAATTTACCGGTTACATCAATTCTATCCCCTTCTCGCTTTCCCGGCTCAATTAATTGTTACTGATTTTTGAAATTGCTGCTATATAACATTACTTCAGAATCCGCGGGCTACCGGGATTTTCAATACCATCATCACCAGGGCCGCTACCGGCGCCAGCAAAGCGATCAGTCCCCATGCTTCCCATCGGGTGAAATAAGACTGATACATGGTCCAGTTGAAATGTTCTGTTTCTTCCAGGGAAGTATACCGCCTGATCTTCTTCTGAAGGGGGATGAGTTTCCAGCTAAAAATTATTCCGGAAAGTGAAAAAAGTACCAGTGGCCAGAATATCCAGCCGGTCCGGAGTATCGGCGTATCCGCCTGCAGGGCCGCTGCCATTCCACCGGCCGTGATAATGATTACCCCGGGTACTGTGAACCAGCGGTCACTTCGGATGATCGTATGCATAGTAAAAGAGATAATGCAGGCGTCATGGGTTCGGTTTGCCTGTTTCATCCAGAACAGACCCGTGAAGATATTACCCAGGAAAATGATCACCGCGATGATATGGATCAGTTTGAAGATTAAATAGGGATTCATGCCGTTCCGTTGTTTGTGCCCAAATACGCCTGGAGGTCCGATACATATTTTTCAAAGGCAGAGATCCCCTGCCTGGTTAATTTACAAATGGTTTGCGGGTAATTGTCCTTGAACTGTTTGGTTACATCAATATAACCGGCCTCTTTCAGTTTCTGGATCTGTACGCTCAGGTTACCCGCGGTAGCGCCGGTCTTTTCTCGTAAAAATGTGAATTCCGCCTCCCTGACGCTGATCAGCAATGACATGACTGCCAGTCGCAGTTGTGAATGCAATATGGGGTCCAGATCTTTAAACATTTGCCTGTGCCAGTCCTTTTTTTGCCTTTCGGTAATCCCTTTCCATAATGATACCCGGTATCAGCCATGCTGCAACCGCAGCAAAAGCGGTCAATACAAGGTCGATCTTTACAGTAGTATATAATGCTGCAAGACAACATATCCAGCAGAGCAATCCTCCCCATACCATGGGTTTGAATTTGCAGGCGGTACCGGTTACGAACGTAGGGATCCCATACAATAAAAGGAACAGGGATGACACATATTCGGAGAACCTGAAATCGGTCCAGTCCCGCCGGCCTTTCCCCAGTTCCCTGTATTCCCGGATCACGGGGACGAGGTCGGCATAAACTGTATTGATGATAAAGATCATCAGGAAAATGCAAATGCCGAAAGCCAGCCAGAGATAATCCATATAGATATCATCATAGGTTTTCACTTTTCTTTTCTTCTTCTCCTTTATCGTAATAAAAACCTGTGGTATGATGGCCACCAGTGCCAGCAGGTAGATATCAAAGGGCAGCCGGTAGTTAAACTGGATCTCCGACAGCTTAACCAGCGCGCAAATGGCAACTACGGCTCCCCACATCATGGCCGCCACGCCTGTATCGTGGTACGCATTCTTTGCCTGGTTGATCATTTTTGCGATCAGGTCAAGGCTGTCTTTTTCGGAGAGGCTTTTTTCAGCTGAATTCATACGGCAATTTATTCGTTGGAGGAATTATTTTTCCGCCTGAGCAAGTAGGCCGGGAGGATATAACTGAACAGGATGGCTGCCGCTGCGAACAACATCTGGTAATCATAGTCCGCCCATACAGCCCCGGCAGCAAGGATCCATGCAATGATCCCGCCAACAACAAGTGGCCTGAACCGCAGGATACTGCCGGAAACAAATGTCCCGAGACCATACAGCATGATAAAAAACGGAAACACGGTGGTTCCCCAGCCCAGTTTGGAAAGGATAATACTCAGTACAAAAAAGGAAACGGCCATGCCGGACCAAAGGTGCTTCATGCTTTCACCGACATAGGTACTGGCCCTTCTTTTTTTCCCCTCCTTTACACCCTGGTAAATACTGAAGAGTATCCCCACCAGCACGAGGAGCCATACCAGGTAATGTTTTTCATACTGCAGCAGGTTTTTCAGGATGAATTGACCCGTGCAGGCGACCAGGGTGATCCATCCCCATACCAGGAAATAGATACTGTTGTCTGACATATCCTGCCGGGTCTTGTGGATCATGGACCTGATCAGCTGTATACTTTGTTCGGGTGAGAAATGTTCCTCTTGCATGGTTTCCGTTTTAAAAAGTGAATCAGGCGATCCGTTTACTATGGCGGGTGCGCCTGCGGTAGGATCTATTTCAATTGGGAAAGAAAATAATTCACCTGGCCCCTTCCCCACTGCGGCTCAATACTGCTTCCCGGCCGGCTGGTCATAAAAAGCTCATTCGCTTTTTCAAATAATTTTTTCGCCTCTTCCTTGCTGCCGCCAAACTGTTCAGGCGTGTAGAATTTATCCTGCCCCTGCAGGATATATACCCTGGGATTGTTTTCGTTCATCGCTTTTGCCTTTTCCAGCGCTTCCGTCGCTTTGGCGCCATCCGTCATATACCTTGACATGGGGTTGCCCATCATGCGTAGGCTGTAGATCATTTTTTTAACGCAGAGGATCTCGGAGTTTTCCTGGCCCAGGGCCGTGGCCTTATCAATGAGTTGTTCGGCCTTGTCGGCAAACGGGTCAGAGATCGCGCTGTTATCACCCATGCTTCCATCCATTGGCATGGAGGCATAGCCGGTCATCACCTGGGCAAATGCAGCATAATAATAGGGCATCCACATTGTCTTCTCGGCCTCCCCTATCCTTTCAAAGGCATTGGCCAGGTCCTTCCAGGATTCCGCGTTATTATTGGAGTCCACTTGTGCAACCCTGGGCTCCATCGCCCTGATATATTTTTCACTTTGGGCACCTGCCGCGATCACCATCAGTGAGGACACGATTGCAAAAACTGTCTTTTTCATTTTTTTCGATTTTATTTTTAAAAATTTATAATCCGTTATTGATGATCTCATCCGACCGGTCAACACCGAAACTGATAAAGGCGCCGATGAAAATAAACATCCGGGAGGTTGGCACGATCGCCTCTTTCCGGTAGCCATTGTAGGAATACTGGTAGCCATAGGTCTGTTTCAGGTTGAAAATATTACTGATCTGCAGCACATACACTCCGTAGGATTTTGGTTTTTCCTTCCCGATAAAGGGCAGGTAGTTGATGGCGAAGCTGATATTATGATAGGAAGGTATGGTGCCCCTGTCGGTAAATTTATACTGCGCCCCGTCGAGCCGGATATTGTAATAAGGTCTTCCGCTGGAAAAATTGTAAGCCGCGTTCAGGTTCATTTTCCATTGTTGGACAAATTTCTTGGTTACAACTGAAGCCGTGTGCTTCGCGGCGAAATTGGGAGTGATGGCATAGGGGAAGTTCAGGAAATCCCTTTTTGTATCGAGGAAGGAATACGATATCCAGTAATCAAAGTTCTTGATCGTTTTCTTATCTCTCCAGAACAGTTCAATTCCTTTCGCATCGCCAAACCCGTTATTGCTGACAGCAGCTTCTGTAAAACCCGTCATACCCGTTTTCACCAGTCCCTTGTATTTTTTATAAAAGGCTTCCAGCCGGAGCGACTGCTGGTTCAGTACTTTCTGGTATTGCACGATATAATGTGCCGCTTTCATAAAATCCAGTGCATTCGGAGAGGGCAGGTATTTTCTTTCCGGGTTCTGGTAAAAGATACCATAAGCAACGGAAGCCTGGCTGCCCTTACCCAGTTTATATGCCACAGAAGCCCGGGGAGCGATATTGACCTTGTCCAGCAGCGAGGAATGTTCAAAACGCAGACCGGCCTTTACCGCCAGGTCATTTGTTGCATACACATCGCCTTCAGCAAAGACGGATTGGATGTTTTCTTCCAGTTCTGAATGATAACGCTGACCATCAAAAGCTGTATATACAACCTTGTCCCTGCTGTAATTATATTCCGCGCCAAAACGAATGGCGCTCAGGCCTTTCAATTTTTTCTCCGCGACGGTCTTGGCATTGAAATAATTTCCCCTGTTATCCAGTTCAAAGTCCTTGAACTCCATCCCGGTAAGCATCACGTCTTTTTTATCTTCGTCCTGCAGCGAAGACAATATCTCATCCTTATTATTGGCGTAGGAAGCGCCGATACTGATCTTCCATCTTTTCGGGAGATTTTCCCTCCACGACAGGTTATGGTAATGGTTCCTGTTGCTGATCGCAAAATTATCCAGGTAACCCAGCGTATCAATGCTCGGAACCGTAAAAGCCAGCCGGTTGCTGCTGAAGTATCCATAGTATTTCAGCATACCCGTCTTGGAAGTTTTAATGCGGAAATTGCCATCCAGGTTATGATATACGGGTATCTTGGAAAAATCCTGGCGTTGTTTGATCAGGGCAAAGGCGAGTCGAAGATCGGTATAGCCGTAATTGATTCCCCAGGAAGAGGTTTTCTTCTTTGAAAGTTGCTGGAAACCGGCATTCCCACCAATAACGGTGATACCAAGATTGGCGGAAGATTGTTCCGGCAGGTCAATGGATTCCAGGATCAGCGCTGATGAAAGAGCCTGCCCGTAAAGAGCAGAGTAACCGCCGGTGCTAAAAACAGTTCCTTTAAAAATAAAAGGTGAAAAGCGGCTGAATTGCGCGATATTAGGTACACTGCTGTAAAAGAAATTATTGACCAGGGTTCCATCGATAAAGGTTTTGGTTTCGGCAGCCGTTCCGCCGCGTACATAAAGACCTTCACTCTCTCCCACCTGCTGGGTGCCGGGTAAAGTTTTCAGCGCCCCGGTGATATCACCGTTGGCACTGGCGGTGGTCACGATATCGATAGGGTCCAGAACGGCAGCTGCCCGCTTCCGGTCACTGGCTTCAAAGGAGCCGGCCGAAAGAACAACCGCTGTTAATTCAGTCACTTCCGGTTTTATTGTCATGTCTACCGTAAGTACCCCCGATTCCAGTTGAACGGGTTGTTCAACTGTCGCATAACCGATGCTGGAGATCACCAGCAGTTGCCTGCCTTTTTCAGTTGTTTTGAAACTGTACCGGCCGGTTGAATCGGAGGTGGCTCCGTCATAGCTGTCCCTGATGGCAATACTCACACCCCGGACAGGGTTGTTCTTATTATCACGGATAATGCCTTTTATCGTCACCTGAGCAGTAGCCTGCATCAAAAATCCTGTAATGGATACTACTACTGCGATGACTTTCATTTGCTTCATAAAAAGTAAGTTGGAGGCACAAACATAAAGTAGTTTACATTATAAACCAAATTTTCATAAAAATAAAACCGCCCCGGTTTAGCCAGGGCGGTTTAAGCAGTGAGTGTTGTATCTTATTGTTTTACAATCTTTTGTTGAGCAATTACCCCTTCACAACTTACCCTTACAAAATACAAACCAGGTGCAAGTGTACTAGTGTTAAGGGTTTCCGTTTGACCACTGCTACCGGCCTGTGATCTCTTTACAGACTGACCATTTACTGTGAACAGTTCGTAAACAACCGGCTTATTCTGCCAGGCGGCCGGTATAGTAATACGAAGTTCATTGCTTACCGGGTTGGGGTAAGTGAGGATAGTGATAGCGTTGTCTTTTTGCTTACTGATCCTGATGATCCGGGTGGCGGAGTATTCTGCTTTACCATCCATGTCAACCGAACGGAGCCTGTAATAAACCACGTTAGCTGTTGTATTCAGGAGATTATCAGAAAAATGATAATCGGTCTTATCCGTTGCATTGCCATAAGCGAACATAATACCTGCTTCCTGGAAGTTGGTGCCATCCAGGCTTTTTTCAATTACGAAATGACTGACATTGATCTCCGAAGCGGTGGTCCATTTGAGGTCAGCTTTGTTGTTGTTCAGTGTGGCTGTAAAAGAGGCAAGTTTAACAGGAAGCGTGTTCATGGGTGCGGAATACGTAAAATTCTTGAACCATACAGAATACATCCTGTTCGCGTTTCCGGTAGAGCCAGTGGTGGTGGCGCCAAAACGCAGGGTTATAATATTAGTGTTCAGGTAACGATGGGTGGTCATGAGTTCTGTTGCCGATGTATCAATACCCGCATAATCCGTCAACGTGCCGAGGAACTGCTGACCCGGGAGATTGAACTGGGTTAGGCTACCGGTCACGGAAGATATAGTTAACAACGAATTACTCTCCACTGTATAGGAAGAACTCCCGTAAAAAGAATCCCATTCCCGCAGGGTGCTGTTATTGCCGTCGATATCCAGCCCGGTCATATAGGCTTCAGAAATGTTTGCTGGGGTTGTTGTATTCTTATTGACAAATTGAATTTCAAACTCAGCCCACCAGGTAATGGCACCGTTAACAGTTCCGTTACCGTACCGGATCTGGGGCTGGAAAGCCTTGTTAAATCCCTGGCTGGTGATATCGATATTTGAGATGGTAACGGACGCCGAAGAACGACCATTGATCTTCACAAGTGCATCCATGGTGGAGTTCACATCCGGGAAACGGTATACCGCACCGTTTGCACCGGCCGTACCTGAGAATAAAGTGCTGTTCTCAAATTTCAGTTCAGGCGCGGTTTGCGCCTGGGATTGTGCCAGTACACTGCAAGCTGAAAAGGAGATCAGCAACACCAGTTTCAGGCAGCTTTGCTTAAAGCGTACAATTGTTTTCATCGTTTTCATGTTAGTGGTACGGGTAAAAGGGATTAATTGCTGAATGAAACCCCGAACTCAATGAAAACCGACTGATAGTTGGTGAAACAGACCGGGAAGTATTATCCCTTAGTGAGAGTAGTTTGTTTCATGGTCGGATTACGTTGCTTTCGTAGGATTCGTTCGATTCTAAGACAAACATAATACTTGGGTTTTTTACTTGCAAGTATTTAGCGAAGTTTTTCTCGGCAATTACCGTATTTTCTGTAGTATAATTACGATGGGTGTTGATTTTCAATGCCCTTGCTTTTAAATATTGCTAAAGTATTGGTGGTTCTACGATGAACTTTTTGTAAAACATACCTCGGAAGATTGAAAAAATCCTTTTGATTTATTAAACGGGGGGAGTAAACAAACATTACCGGATACCTGGAACTGTGTCCCGGTGTTATGAAATTATTTTACGCTAATTCTTATCTGACCAGCACCCATGCCGCCCATTTATAGGGCTCCTTCCTGTACCTGGTTTTCATCTCTGTTTGCGCATGGTAGAAAGAGTCGCTGATCGTTTTTCCTGAAAACAGGTTCTTATAAAACTCCTGCATAAATTCCGCTGTCTCCGAATCCGGTACTTTCCACAGGCTCATGACGAGGTTTTCCACCCCGGCCATCTTAAAGGCCCTTTGCAAACCATACACCCCTTCACTGCCCTGTATATCTCCCAGCCCGGTTTCGCAGGCCGATAGAACCGCCAGTTTGGTGTTGGGTAAATACATATTGGAAACTTCATACGCAGTAAGGATCCCGTCTTCAATTCCTTTTACAGGTTTTCCTTTCCAGGCATTATTGGCTCCGGCAAGGGCCAGGCCGGAGCGGATGAGGGGATTGTCAGATTGTTTGAATACGACAGAACCATCAGGCCTCTGCGCCTTTTTATTGCCTCTCGGATCAGGAAAGAAAAATCCATGTGTAGCTATATGTAATATGAATGGTGAGTTTTTTCCCGAAAGGGATTTAAAGGCCTCTTCTGTTGCATTGATTCCCGTGACGCTCGCAATCGGAAAACCCTTTGATTTCCCGAAATTTTCTATGGTCAGCGCTTCCCTTTCAGTACCGACCAGGTACATGAATTCAGGAACTCCATCCCGTTGAAGATCATCCGGAAGCGAGCGGCCGGCTATATCATTCGGGTAATTTTTCAGGGCTGTGCCTGAAAGGCTGGCAGAATCCGCATCATACTGCACTCCTCCGAATACATGAACCTTGTCTCCTGCCGAAATCCAATAATCCATCGGGTTCAGTAAAGAGGCTGTGGTTCTAAGCTGCACCAGTTTATACGTATCGCTTAAAACTTCACCGTTCCCCGTTGGCAATCCACCAAAGGCAATTTTGTAAAGATCGCCTGCGGGGGCAAAGTATACTGTTTTTATACCCGCAAGCTTACTTTCCAGCGGTTTCCAGATTTTATCATACAGGATGCCGGGTGTACCGGTATTTTTTCCGCCAGTATAGATCAGGTTGAGCTGCTGTTGCCCGGCACTGGTTGTTTTATAAGCGAGTATACTATCCAGCTGACGTTGTTCAAACAATTTGACAAGTTCCGGTTCCTGTTTGTCTTTTCTTAATACCAGGGCAATATAATAAGTGCTGTCGGTCCAGTGTTTGCCATTGAAATACTGAAAAGTTGAGAATTCAATGGCCGCTTCAGCAGGTTTCAGTGATTGCCGGATATTCACCCATGAAACATTCTGCTCCTCCTGCTCTTTCCTGAAACTGGCAGAAACCCGGGAAAGTTCTTTTTCAAGACCATCTGCCCTTTCTTCCAAGATACTATCCTGCCTGTTTCTTTCGTTCACCGGTTTCACCAGCCAGAAAGCCAATTGCTTTTTTGTCTCCACCCAGTCATTGTACCTGTTGAAAATAGCGGTGTCGGATGTATTAAAAATTGACTGGCGAAGCCGGTGAGCAGCAGCAAGCAACTGGTTGCGGTTGGCAAGAATGACATCCCAGGCAAATCCTGTCCGGCCAGGTTTTTCATTCCCGAAGATGTAAGACAGGTATTTGAGGGTATAGGCCTGGATACTTTTTAAATACGTTTCCTTTTCTTTCTCTGAAGTAAAGCTGAATATTCTTTTCCCGACAGCTACCTGAGTTTGGTAGGTTTCTTCAAAGAAAGCCAGCGCTCTTTCATCCTGCATTTGCCGGTACAGGTTGGCCAGTTCACTGCTCCCAACTGCATAATCAGGGTGTTCTTTTCCCAGCACCTTTTCCCGTATTTGCTGCGCTTCCAGATACAGTGGCTCCGCTATTGTGAATTGACCGGTTTCCCTGAACAAATTAGCCAGGTTAGCGCAACTGGTCGCGTAATCGGGGTCTTCTTTCCCAAAACTTTTTTCCCAGATCTGTTTGGCTTCTGTGTAAAGCGGCTTTGCCTTTTCATACCTGCCGGTTAAAAAATAAAGCAGGGCAAGGTTTTGGCAGCCTATTGCATACTCCTGGTGTTCTTTCCCAACCGTTTTCTCCCAGATTTGTTTGGCTTCCAGGTAAAGTGGTTCTGCTTTTGCATACTCATCCTGGTCGATGAAAATATTGGCGAGGTTACTACAGGACCTCGCATACTCAATATTTTCTTTTCCCAATACCTTTTCCTGAGCCAGCATCGCTTCCCGGTAAAGCGGCTCTGCACGGGCATACTGTCCCATATCCCTGTAATAATTGCCCAGGTTATTGCAACAGGTTGCATACTGCGGGTGTTCCTTTCCCAATGTATTGCCCAGCGTCTGCTTTGCCAGCAAATACAGCGGCTCGGCTTTTTCATAGGCTCCCATTGACATATATAAAGTCGCAAGATTCATGCTGTTCAGCGCAAACTCCGGATGATCCCTGCCATAAATTTTTTCCCGCACCCGCCTTACTTCTACGTACAGTTGTTCCGCTTTTGTAAACTTTCCTGTATTTCGGTAGAGTACCCCAAGATTATTACAGCTACCCGCATAGTCTGCATGATCTTTCCCAAAAACATATGCCCGTACCCTGATAGCCTCCAGGAAAAGAGGCTCTGCTTTTTCCAATTCCCCGGTGGCCAGGTACAATAAGCCAAGATTATTACAGGTGCCTCCATAATCTGCGTGATCCTTTCCCACTGCTTTTTCCCGTATATGCAATGCCTCCCGTAAAAGCGGTTCTCCCTTTTCATACTGACCGGTTACATAATAAAGTGTTCCGGTATTGTGGCAGCTTTGCGCATAAAGCGGGTGTTCTTTCCCCAGTACTTCTTCCCGGATCTTTTTTGCTTCCAGGTATAGCGGCTCCGCTTTATCAAACTTCCGGTTGGAATAATAAAATGCGCCAAGACTGTTACAGGAGGCTGCAAACAAAACATGCGACCTGCCGTACAGGTTCTCCCGGACCTGCTTTGCCCTGAGGTAATATTTTTCCGCTTCCTCCTGCTGCCGGTTCGAAAAAAAGGCGGCGGCCAGGTTATCACAGATCAGCGCGTATGTTTCCGTGGAAACAGAATCTTTTTCCAGCGCTGTTTTTGAATGGGTGTAATATTCAATGGCCTTGATAGTATTTTTTTGCCCCTGGAAAATAAGGGCACTGTCTGCATATTCCTTCCAAAGCTGGCAGTGGGCTTCTACCCCCGCCAGCAACAACAATGGGATAATTCCTTTTTGAAGCATTGACATATCCAACCCGATTTATGGTTAACAATAAGGCCAAACGAAGGCTTACTAACATCAATCAGATCTTAACTGTAAAGGGGTTTACCGGGTGCAGGAACTAACGGTGACGGATGGTCAGAACTATTAAATTAATGTATTTAATGAAGAAACAATAAGGAATCATGAAAAAGAAAAGGGCGGCCAAGCGGCCGCCCCCGTGAAAGCGATTTTTCTTTATTATTTATACTGCGGTATCAACCCATTCGCCAATTCCACCATCTTCTTCACTCCGTCATCCGGCAGGTTGCCTTTTTTGAACTCAGCCATCACATCCGGCAGTTTGTTATCCATTTCCATCAGGAAATGCTCCTCAAATGCCTTTACATTCTTCACGGCCACATCTTTCAGCAATCCCTGCGTACCCAGGTAGATGATCGCCACCTGCTTTTCCACCGCAAAGGGTGTGTACTGGGGTTGTTTCAGTATCTCTACGTTTCGGGCACCTTTATCAATAACTGATTTGGTCGCAGCATCCAGGTCACCACCGAATTTGGAAAAGGCTTCCAGTTCGCGGTAGAGGGCCTGGTCGAGTTTCAGCGTACCCGCTACTTTCTTCATCGATTTGATCTGCGCGTTACCACCCACACGGCTAACCGAAATACCCACGTTGATCGCAGGACGGATACCGGCGTTGAACAGGTTACCCTCGAGGAAGATCTGTCCATCGGTGATAGAGATCACGTTGGTGGGGATATAAGCTGATACGTCACCGGCCTGTGTTTCGATGATGGGCAGGGCTGTTAAGGAACCACCACCCTTTACCAGATGCCTGATACTTTCAGGTACATCATTCATATTCCTTGCTACCTTATCATCGCTGATGACTTTGGCGGCCCTTTCCAGCAAACGGCTGTGGAGATAGAATACATCACCGGGATAAGCTTCACGACCGGGCGGGCGGCGAAGCAACAGGGAAACCTCGCGGTAAGCCACCGCCTGCTTGGAAAGATCATCATAGATGATCAGTGCAGGGCGACCGGTATCCCGGAAGAATTCACCGATGGCCGCGCCGGCGAATGGTGCATAGAACTGTAACGGGGCCGGGTCGCTGGCAGAAGCAGCAACGATGATCGTGTACTCCATAGCGCCCGCATCCTGCAATGTCTTCATTACACCCGCGATTGTGGAGGCCTTTTGCCCGATGGCAACATAGATACAAAATACGGGCTTGCCGGCTGCATAAAATTCCTTCTGGTTGATGATGGTATCGATACAGATGGCCGTTTTACCGGTCTGGCGGTCACCGATGACCAACTCCCGCTGGCCCCGGCCGATGGGGATCATAGCATCGATCGCTTTGATACCTGTTTGCAGGGGTTCCTTAACCGGCTCCCTGAAAATTACACCCGGCGCCTTTCTTTCCAGCGGCATCTCATACCGCTCACCTGTGATCGGGCCCTTACCATCGATAGGCTCACCCAGTGTGTTCACAACGCGACCCACCATGCCTTCCCCCACTTTGATCGAGGCGATCTGCCCGGTGCGTTTTACTTTGGCACCTTCCTGGATCCCGCCGGTCTCACCCATCAGTACCACCCCCACATTATCTTCCTCAAGGTTCAGCGCGATGGCCCTGACTCCATTCTCAAATTCCACCAGTTCGCCATAGCGAACATTCCCCAATCCATACACCCGGGCGATTCCATCGCCCACCTGTAAAACCGTTCCTACTTCCTCGAGATCGGCAATTGCATTGAAGTTGCTTAACTGCTGGCGCAGTATCGCTGATATTTCATCTGGTTTAATCTCTGCCATAGTATGTTTTTTTTGCCCCCATCCCCTAAAGGGGGGTTCGGAAATTTCCTTTTATTCTTATTAGAAGGTCTCCAGGGTCTGAGACCTTAAGTTTTTTAAACCCTACCCGATCTGTCGGAAACCCATTCATTATTCACCAATCACTATCTCAGTTTATATATAAAGTCATTGTTCTCAAACTGCCTCGCTATCTGTTTCAGGTCGTATGCAATGCTTGCATCCACAAGTTTATCCCCGGTCTGCAGCACGAAGCCCCCGATCAGTTTTTCATCCACGTACGTTTCCAATTCGATCTTTTCCATCGTACTGGTCTTTTTAACCTGGGCGATGATCTCTTTTTTTATTTCCTCACTCACCGGAGTAGCGGTTGAGAGTTTTACGATATAGATATTCTTATAAGCCTTATACTGGCTGATAAAGGCTGTAACGATCTCAGGAAGGAAGCTTTCGCGGTGCTTGATGATCAACAGGCGGGTGAAAGCGGAGGTCAGTTCACTCACCTTTCCGGTGGTAACAGCACCAAGGATCTTTTCCTTTTTATCACTGGTGATGATCGGGCTGTTCAGCACATTCACAAAATCCCTGTTTTCGCAAACGGCTTTGATCCATTGCATATCGGCAAAAACAGTCTCCAGTTCGCCTCTCTCGAGAGAAAGGTCGATCAGTGACTTGGCGTATCTGCCGGCTAAACGCGGGTTTGGCATTTCTTTATAAGTTTCAGGTTTCGGCTGCGAGCCCCGGGCAGCGGGTACTAACCCGCAACTCGTTGCTCAAAGCCCGAAGCTTTTAATTTAGTTTCACATCTCCCACCAGCCCCATAATATGGGCTTCCTGGGCGCCTTTATTCTCGAGCTCTTTGCGCAGCACTTTCTCACTTACTTCGATCACCAGTTTACCTACCTGGTTCTTCACTTCGGTCAGCGCCGCCATTTTCTGTGTATTGATAGCCACCTGTGCCTCGGTAATGATCTTATTGGCTTCAGTCTTGGCCTGCTCTTTGGCTTCGTTAATGATCTTGTCCTTTGTTTCCCTGGCTTCTTTCAGCAGCTTGGCTCTTTCTTCGCGGGCCGTTGCCAGCAGGGCTTCGTTCTCACTTTTCAGTTGCGCCATTTCCGTTTTCACTTTCTCAGCGGTTGCCAGTGAATCGGCGATGGACTGTTCCCTGTCCTTTAACCCCTTAACGATCGCGGGCCAGGCGAATTTCTTCAGAATGAAGAATACCACCAGGAAGGCGAGGAGGGTCCAGATCAACAGGCCAAACTCGGGTTTTAAAAGCGGATGCATATGTTTTTGTTTCAGAATTTTTAAATTAACTGCACCCGCCGCCCTGTGCTTGAGGTGCAGTAAAATTGTTGCCGGGTATATTATAATACCATGGCGAGGAATCCGACGATGATCGCGAACAGCGCAGCACCTTCAACGAGGGCCGCGGTCAGGATCATGTTGCTCCGGATGTCGTTCAGTGCTTCCGGCTGACGGGCGATCGCTTCTACAGCGCCTTTACCGATCTGGCCTACACCGATACCGGCACCAATTGCAGCGAGACCGGCGCCGATCGCACCACCCGCGTTTGCATTGGCAACCTCGCTCAGCAATACCATTGTTAAATCCATAATTGTTGCTTTATATTGATTGTTAAAAAAACTCTGTCAATTTTCAAACTTCGCCTTAGCCATCTTTAGGTCCAAAGGACTCCTTTGGAGGGGTTGGGGCTTAATGGGCTGCATGGGCCTCCTCATGATGATGCTCACCTTCATAAGCCTGGCCGATGAATACCGCCGTCAGCATCGTGAAGATGAATGCCTGGATGAATGCAACCAGTATTTCGATAAAATAAATGAATACCGTAAAGCCGATCGAGAAGACGGAAGTCCCCCAGCCCGCATATACGTTCAGTCCCGCAAAAATAAAGATCAGCGAGATCAGGCAGATGATGATGATATGCCCCGCCACCATATTGGCGAAAAGACGTATGATCAATGCCATTGGCTTGATGAACAAACTCAGCACTTCCACCGGTACCAGGATGAACTTGATACCCAGCGGCATCCCGGGAGGGTTAAAGATATGGCCCCAGTAATGCTTTTTTGAACTGGCCAGTATCACAATAAAAGAGATCACACCCAGCACCAGGGTAAAAGCAATATTACCGGTCACGTTGGCCGTACCGGGTATCAACCCGAAAATATTATTGATAAGGATAAAAAAGAATACAGTGAGCAGGTAAGGCAGGTACTTCTCCCACTTGGCACCGAGATTGGGTTTGGCTACTTCATCCCGTACAAATGTGATAACAGGTTCCATCAGGTTCTGCATTCCCTTTGGCGCTGTACTCACACCCAACCCTTTTTTATAACGGTTGGCGATCGCGATCATGATCCAAACCAGGAGGGCCAGTGCCAGGATCATCTGCACCACGTTGCGGGTGAGGGAAAGGTCATAAACAGAAATTGATTTATCGATCTTACCATCTGCCGTGATCGGTACGATCTGGCCGGCGAACAATCCTTCCTTCTTAATATCTACACCTTCTTTTTTTAGTTCCTCGAGGAAATGGGCATCCAGTAAACGATACCCCTTGTACGGTTCATGCCCGTGATGGAATTTGGAGGACATGAAAACATCCAGACCGCGCTGGGGTGAATATAAAATGACCGGAAGGGGAATGCCAACTGGTTTTTTTGTACCGTCTTTCTTTATAATGTCAAAAAAGTGAAACTCGTGACCGTCCAGTATATGGCCGAAAATGACCTCTTCGGCATTAAAGATTTTCTTTTTATGGGTGGAGTCTCCCTCTCCGCCGCCGGCATGGGCAGGAACGGAAAAAAAGCCGCAAAATATGCTGAAAGCCGCTACTGTAAAGGTTTTGAAAAGCCTGGATCTCATACCTGCCCTGAAATTTTGCGCAAAGATAAGGGTGCGGGGGTGAAATCGGGTATTCAAAAAAAGGATTTTGGATAATTTCCGGCAGCGATATTGCGGTGTGAAAAAAGGGATCTTAATAACTTTGATACTGCCTGATTATCAGGTCGGTGTAAACAAACCCGGAAGATCAATCCTCCTTTTTTTCAAACTGCATTTCGTACAGTTTGCCGTAGTAGCCGCCCTTTTGTATTAGTTCATCATGGGTGCCCGTTTCCCGCACCACTCCTTTCTCCAGGACAATGATCCGGCTGGCCTTGCGGATCGTGGAAAGCCGGTGCGCTATGACAATGGAGGTTCTTCCCTGGATCAGCGTTTCGATTGCGTGCTGGATCAGCATTTCGCTTTCCGTATCCACTGATGAAGTAGCTTCATCCATGATCAATATCGAGGGATCGTAAAGGATCGCGCGGATAAATGAGATCAGCTGCCGCTGCCCCAGCGACAAAGTCGCCCCTCTTTCCATCACATTATAGTCATATCCCCCCGGCAACCGTTCTATGAAATCATGCATATCGATCAGTTTCGCCGCCTGTATCACCTGGTCGCGGGAGATCTCCGGGTTCCGGAGCGTGATATTGTCAATGACGGAACCTGAAAACAAAAAAACATCCTGCAACACAACGCCGATGTTCCGGCGAAGATCATCCAGTTTATAGTCTTCAATGCTCACATCATCGATTCGGATCTCACCCTGCCGGATATGGTAAAGGCGGTTTAGCAAACTGATGATCGTGGACTTGCCGCTGCCGGTATGCCCAACTATGGCAATCGTTTCCCCGGGAGCGGCCCGGAAAGAAACATCCCGCAGTACATATTGATCCTCCGTATACGCAAACCAGACATTCTCAAAATCGATCTTTCCCTGCAATTTGCCGGCCACCCGTGTGCCGTTGTCATCTGCAAAGTCGGGGTTATCAAGTACTTTAAACACCCGCTCACTGGCAATAATGCCCATCTGAAGCACATTGAACTTGTCGGCGATCACCCGCAGCGGACGAAACAACAGGTTCATGCAAAGGATGAAAGAGATCACCGTTCCCTGCTGGCTTTCCTGTAACTGCAAGGCCTCTTTCGAGGTCCACCAAACGATCAACCCGATGGATAAAGCCAATACGATCTCCACGAGGGGAAAGAAAACCGAGTACGCGAATATGGCTTTGATATTGGCGTTACGGTGTTCCTTATTGATCTTTTTGAATTTATTGTACTCCCTTTCCTCTGATGCAAAGGCCTGTACGATGGCCATTCCCGTCAGATGTTCCTGCACAAAAGCATTCAGTGCCGCCACGGCGTTCCGGACCTTGAGAAAAGATTTATTGATACTTTCCTTAAAATAATACGTAGCAATAAGCATGATGGGAAAAGGGATCAGCGCTACCAGTGTCAGTTGCCAGTCGGCCCAGAACATATAACCCAGCACACAGAATATGGAAAGCAGGTCGGCGATGATCGGTACCAGTCCGTCGGAAAAGATATCATTAATGGATTCAATATCGTTAATCGTGCGGGTGGTGAGCGTGCCGATCGGGGTACGGTCAAATTGAGACAGGTTTAACCCCATGATTTTATTATAAGTCTGCACACGAAGGTCCCTGACTACTGACTGACCCAGGGTGGCGGTGGTAAAGGAAAAAAGAAACCGCAGGAAGGTCTCGGCCAGTATTAGCCCTATCTGGATCAGCGTGATGTTCACCAGCATAGCAGCCATGGAATTCGTAATATACCTGTCGACCGTAACCTGTATCAGCAGGGGTCTGACAGGTGTCATAACGGCCAGCAGGATGGCCAGCGCCACCGACAGGTAGAATTTCTTTTTGTATGGGGCTGCGTAACGGAACACCCGGCGCAATAAGGGGAAATCGAAAAAGGTTTTTTTGGGTTGGGGCAAAATGGATGGTTATGGAAGGCAAATCTAAGCTAAGAGGTTAAAGGAGGAAAAAGAGAAAAGGAGGAGTGGTTGGTTGCTCGAATTTTCCCTCTTAATCAAAGATATCCCGAGAGGTATACAATTGTTGCTGACAGCAAATAAATACACTCTGACGGGAATTTCAGGATCAGGAAAGTTATTGCATTTTATTACAAAAAGGAGTCCCTATCCGGGTTTCCCAATACATCTGAAATACGGAAAGAAGAGACCCATCGGAAAAGGGAAAGTATTTAAGTATAAAGGACCCTTCTTTTTCTCTTTCTACTCATTAAATCTCTTAGCTCACTCCCCCATCTCTTTTTTATACGCTTTAATAAACAGCGCCCCCAGGTTCTTATGCGGCGGAACATAGTCATCAAAGATTTTATCGGTAACCATTTTGTCCAGCTCCTGCCAGAAAGGAATCCATTCGATATTACTGCCCAGCCGGAGTTTTTCCATGATCAGTTTGAGGAAAGGGTTGTTCACCGGCGCATCCGCTATCTGCTTGGTGCCGATGATATGCGCATCCGGCGCTTTTTCCAGGATATCATGGATCATCCGGTAACCTCCGCAGGAACCCATAAACACGATCTTGGAAGAAGTGGACATTTGTTCGATGGTATAGGGCGCGTTATAACTATGCCCTCGGTTGATCGTCACCGTGGGAACGATCTTATTTTTTTCAAGGTATTCGCAAAGCGCCTTCTGGGCCAGCGCATCCTCATTGGTTTCTTCGGGCAGCGGCCGGTTCATATACAGGGCCACTGGTTTTCCTTTCGCTGAGGTGATGGTCACCCAGTCCTTGTTGCTCCCGTCTATCCTCCAGTTGGCATTATTGAACATGCTGATCAGCCCGGGAAAGACCCCCCTTCCATCCTTATCACCATAAATGAATAATTGCACCGCTACCCGGCCTGTATCATTGGCCAGCGCGGCATAGGGCACTTCATAAACCGGCGGAATACCCAGTTCTTTGGTTAGGTTGATATTTTGCGTGCTGTCGGCCGATAAAAAGAGTTTGTTGAGGATATTATAGATCACGATTCCCCTCCTGTTGCCGGCCTTTTCATTACGCTGGTAATTAAGCTGGATGTTCCGGAGCATTTCATTCGCAAGTGGTTTCAGTGTTTCAGCAATACTGGCATATGAATCCGCCACATCCACCCCGTCTTCCAGGCCATTCCCCATCTCCAGCCGGCTGACAAATGCCCGCATGAGTTTTTCTGCATCGCTTTCATCATCAGAACTCTTCCTAGGCGGGAACGTGCTTAAGAAATCACCCAGTGTATTGAAGCCGGCCGACATTTTGATGAACTTCCTGTAGCGGTCAAAACTCAGTAAGCGCAGTAACGAATCCCCGCGGTTGTTGATCTTTTTCATCATCAGCGGGTAGGTGCCTTTCACAAAACTGGATGTGTAAATGGAGCCATCCGATGAAACGGCCAGGTAATAAAGTTCCTGGGCCGTCAGGGGTTGAATACAACGAAAACGGAACTCCGCATTCTCATTATGGAGGGCATTGATGGTATTGACAAAATTTTCCCTGGCCTTTCGTTCCAGTCTTTCATTCAGTGAAACATACTCAAAGGCTGTATCCTTGTCGAGCGCCCTCGCCACATAATCCATCCTTGTTCTTACCAGCAGGCGGAAATACTGAACAGAATCCGTTTTGGCCGCGTCGATCTCCTCAAAGCTCATTTTGCCCTGCATGATGTTATCGAGGAAACAGAAATACTGCTGGCCGTCCCTGCTCCTGGACATCCTGACCACGGTCTGTATGAACTTATCATCGTTGATCCCCCGGATGATATTTCCCAGCCTGTTACCGGCCTGAGAATAATCATAAAGCTGCTTGGGGTAATGTTTTGATACAATCCGCACCAGGCTGTCGGCAAAAGGCATATCTGGATTGTTGCTGAGGGTATAAAATGTTTTTTCAGGGTGAAGGATGCAGTATTTCAGTATCAACCTGTTCCTGGCTTCCGTATATCCGGCGTTTTTATTAAAAATGGATGCGTTGATGACGGACATACCGCCATCATACGTGAGGCGGTCTACAACAGTGCTTATAGATTTTCCGTTCCTGTCGAGCTCCATACAGGTTTCATACGCATGCAGGATAGCCGGCAGGTTGACCGGGTTCACTTTCTGGTCGGATCTTGCCTTCCAGTTTGCCCTGAAATATTTTAGCACATTTTCCAGTCCGAACAGGTAGTTTACTTTCAACCGGTGATCAAAGACCTTGTCTGTTTCGATAAGGTACTGGATCGCATCCACTTTTTTGATCAGTGCCTGGGTGACCAGGAAATTAATATCCTCATCTGCGGTCGGCGAGAATTGCTTGTCTGTTTTTCCGTCAGATGACAGTATCGACTTCTGTTCCGCGTCAATGCCATCATGGTTGCGCTGACGTTTGAACTCGGGTTTATAATTTCCGGGGATCCTCAGGGTATCGGTCATGTTTACGCCCTGGGCCCCTGCCAGGCCGGCCATAAACAGGAAAATGCATATAATAAGGTATCTCTTTTCTATTATCATAAGGATAGAATCCCAAAGTTATGAAGCATCGTCTAAATGCCGGTTTTATCTGCCCGGTATTGATTCAGACGCATTTACAACGGTTAAAGCTGTAAGAAAAGAAGAAATATTCCGGCTTTTCCGGTTATTTCAGGCAGGTTATTAAGTTTTTATTAAGTCTCTGTAAACGAGTACCTCTATATTTCCCTGCCAATCAATTTCGGTTTAGGTTTGCGCAAAATTGGACAGTATGGAAACAAGGGTCCGAAAGGTGCTGATAGCAGACGATGAGCCGGATATACTCGAAATACTCAAATACAACCTTTCCAACGAAGGGTACGAGGTCTATACTGCCAAAGACGGGGACGAGGCGCTGGAAAAGGCCCGTCGCAATCAACCCGACCTGATCATCCTGGATGTGATGATGCCCAAAAAGACCGGAGTCGAAGTCTGCCAATTGCTCCGTGCCCAGGCGGCATTTAAAGACACGCTTATTATTTTTCTTACTGCCGTTAATGATGAGGGCACGCAGATCAGGGGTCTTGAGACCGGCGCCGATGATTACCTGAGCAAGCCGTTAAGTCCGAAGGTATTCCTGAGCAGGGTAAATGCCCTCTTCCGCCGGCTGAATAAATCAGAAGCCCGGATACTGACCATCGGAAATATGGTCATCGACCCTGAACGATTCCTGGTTAAAGTGGATGACCAGGAAATCATACTTGCCAAAAAAGAGTTTGAACTGCTTTACCTTCTCGCGCTCAAACCCGGTCGTGTTTTCCTGCGCAACGAGATCCTGAACCAGGTCTGGGGCAATGACGTGATCGTTGGCGACCGCACCATCGATGTACATATCCGTAAGATCCGGCAAAAACTCGGGGTGGATTGTATTACTACGGTGAAGGGTGTTGGTTATAAGTTTGAACTTTGAGCCCCCCTAAATCCCCCACAAGGGGGGACTTCAGGTCGTTTACATTTTTAATTTCCTTGTTTGTTATAAGGCTCAAGGTTCAGTAAAATTTGTTTCTTGATGAAACATTACACACTGGATTTCAGGCCGGATTGCAGAAATGTGAGAAACTGGTTTTAAATTTTTTTCATTTTAATTTCCTTGGAGCTTGTTTCTTCGGTTCTTGTTTCTTCTCCCTTGTATCTTCGTAACATGTTTTCGATCAAAAACATCTCCCCCCGCCAGCTTTCCGCCTTCACGGCCCTGGTACTGGCAATCCCGGTAAGCCTGCTGGTTT
>CAZEZE010000002.1:0-32877 GCA_964516445.1 uncultured Chitinophaga sp.
ATGCAGCGGACCGGACCCTTCCCGCCTCTCCTTTTTCCTTTGTTTTATAATGATCGGCCAGGTTGAACCGGTCGGTAACTGCCAGGTAAACGGTGTCCAGCTTCGCGGTCCCGGTCACCAGGTCGAGATCATCGGCCGTACCCAATGAAGAATACAGGGCTTCGATATTTTCACCGAAAACCTTCGACTTATCGGCCATAAAAGTGCTGGCGGGCACTGCGGTGGCTACCGAGAGATATTGCCTGTCAGTTAAGAAAATAACAGCACCTGCGGCGGCGGCGGTAAGTACAACCGTGAACAATATCTGTTTCCACCATTTTTTAATTAGATCGGTTAGATCCGGCATACGTTTTTATTATTTTATGAACCGGTGTTCCCGGAAAATGCTGTCCATTTTTTTATGCTGACAAGCCTGGTCGCGAATGCGGCGCTAATGACGACTATCCCTGCCAGGGCGATCTGTATAACAGCGTTCAATTCCCTGAGGCGAAACCAGTACAGGGAACCGGCCAGTATTGCTCCTATAAAAATATACAATAGCCATGAGCCCGGGTGCAGGGGAACGCCGCATTTTTTCCGGGCCAGTAAAAGGGAAGCGATGCCAAAGAGAGTCTGGCTGAAAATAGCGGCCCAGCAGCTACCCTTTGCCCCCAATTGGGGTATCAGCAAAATATTGAGCAGGGTATTGATTATTACAGCTCCCAGCGCGATATAGCAGAAGGAACTGATATGCCCGGTAGCCGTAAGCACGGTGCCATATACCTGTACAAGTGAATACCCGATCAGTGCGGGCAGGCACCATTGCAGCACTTCGGTAGCGGAGGAGGCGGGGTTATGGTAAAGCAATTCCTGGAACCATCCCGCGAGGAAGAAAAAAAGGAGAGCCGTGGTCAGCGAGAAAAGCATCAGTCCGTGACGAATGTCAAGAACGACCTCATTGAACGATTGTCCACTGCCCCAACGGCGTGCGATAAAGGGCAGCAGGAAACTTGCCGCAAGAAAACCTACCATATTGGCCGCATCAAGGATGCGGTATGCGGCCGCGTAGATACCGGCTTCGTAATCATTTTTCATGAGTGCCAGCAAAAAACCATCCAGGCGGTAATGCAGGGTCATCAGCAGGATGATGAGGGCATAGGGCAGGGCTGATTTTAGTAATTGTTTTCGGGGCATCGGGACACGACCGGCAGAAAAGCGGAAACCCTTTTTTTGCAGCAGGCCAAAAGTCAAGAGGATTGCGATTGCTGTACAGGCGACCTGGGCAAGGAGAAATTTTTCAATGGAAATAGTGCCCGCAACGGCGGGCAGGTAAAGAAAGCTTCCGCAAACAAGGATCATTAAGGTTTTGTCGAGTACTGAAAGCCAGGCATCGGCGCGGAACCATTGTTGTGCCGTGACGATACCCCGCAGGAATATAAAAAAGGAGGAGAGTACCTGTATGGCAATGGCCAATCCCAGGATATCCCAACGGCTGGTCCCGGAAATCCAGGCGATGAATAAAATTATCGCCGTGTAAATAAAGGAGAAGAGAAATTTAATGTACAGTAGCCGCAAGGCATGCCTTGCGGTACCCGGGGCATGCCCCGGGTCTACCGCGGCCATTTGCCGGTTCAGGTAAACGCTGACACCCCAGTCGAGCAGAAAACCACCCATAAGGGTGAGGTTCAACAGGGAGAAATAAGTCCCGTACAGGAGGTTACCCACGGAATTCTGCACCTGTCTTTCGATAGCGAAGATCCAAAGGGGTTTGATGATCACGTTGAGCATGATCAGCAGACCCAGGGAGGAATAAAAGCGGTTAGTTGCTTTCATGAACGGGTAATTAATATTTCATCGCTTACATCACTTTTACATTCCGGCTGAAACTTTCTTCCAGGGAAATAAAGGTCTCTGTGCGTTCGATCCCTTTGATCTTCTGCAACTGGTCGTGCAGCACAAAACGGAGTTGGGTGATGTCCTTACACACGATCTCGGCGAACATGCTGTAATTGCCCGTCGTGTAGTTGAGACGTACGATCTCGGGGATCTTTTGCAGTTCCCTTGCCACGGCATCATAGAGGGAGCTTTCCTTCAGGTAGATGCCAATAAAGGCAATGACATCATAACCGAGCAGTTTCAGGTCTGCTTTGAGTCTTGTACCTTTAACCACTCCGGCCTCCTGCAGTTTTTTGATCCTGACATGGATGGTACCCCCGGAAACAAAAAGTTTTTTACCCAGGTCGGCATAGGAGATCTCGGCATTCTCCATCATGTGGTGGATGATCTGGAGATCCAGTTTGTCAAGATTCAATTTGGGTGTTGTTTTTTGCATAGTTTTTAGAAATTATCTTAAATTATGGACAAATATTTGAATAATTTCTATAAAACCAAAATATTTATTGAATAATTTTGATTGAATTGTTATTACACTGTATATTTGTTCAATCAAACCGATATCAATCGGGTTCTTAACAATACTGTGGGGTGATGAAATGGCGCAAGCCCGTCTTCGTCCCGGCTTAGCCGAGACTTCGGCGGGCATAGCCCGGCAGACATGCCCTCTCGTCTCGGGGGTGGAGATCAAAGGATAAACGAAAAGTAGAGCCGACGTTACCATTGGTAAGGCCGACCAGGGTTGACCACTAAACTTTGCTTTTTGGCTAACTTCTCCGTGAAGGTTCGAACCCTTCCGCTACAGCAATAGCCTTCCTGATTTTTCAGGAAGGCTTTTTTATTGATAATTGAGAGTTGAGTGTTGAACATTTTTTTAATTCTCAACACTCTCCAAATGTCCAGAGTTCGCCTCTGTAGAGTCCTTCAGACAATTCTCACCTCAACCGTATTATGGCTTTAATTTTGCTATTTGAAAATCCATTCTATACTCCCAAAACTGTACTATGAGAAAGCTCCTTTTGCTTGCCGGTCTTTTGTTAACCTATAATATGTATGCCCAGGACGAATCCGTCAAAAAACTAAAAGCAGATTCCGAAAAACAGATCATAAGGGATCCTGCCGATACGACCGCCAAAACCTGGCGGAAAGGCGGGATGTATGGACTGAATATTGCCCAGGCTTCCCTCAATAACTGGGCAGCAGGTGGTGATAATTTTTCCCTTTCTGTAAACTCCCTGCTTAGTATGCATGCTTTTTATAAAAGAGAGAAACATAGCTGGGACAATACTTTTGACTTTAACCTGGGTTATGTCAATACCACCAGCCTCGGCGGCCGCAAGAACGATGACCGCTTTGACCTCTTATCGAAATATGGTTATGCGCTGACCTCCAAACTGAACCTGGCCGGCATTTTCAACCTGCGCTCGCAGTTTTTCAAAGGGTATACTTTCCAGGATAATATAAAAACACTTGCTTCCAATTTCATGGCCCCGGGTTATATCCTGCTCGGCGCGGGTTTGGATTACCGCCCGACAAAGAATCTTTCCATTTTCATATCACCTGCTACGGCGCGCTGGGTGATCGTCCGGGATACCGTTCTTTCCAATAAAGGTTTATATGGCGTTACCCCCGGGAAAAAATCCAATCTTGAATTCGGAGCCTTCGCGACCATCAACTACCTGAAAGAAATAAACAAAAACATTACGTATAAGGGAAGACTTGACCTTTTTTCCAATTACAGGCGCAACCCGCAGAATGTAGACCTCTTTATGTCCAATATCCTGAACGCAAAATTATCGAAAGTGCTTTCCGCCACCTGGGGACTGGATCTTATCTATGACGATGATGTCGTTTATTCGGGGCAAACAGGAACGCACCGGGACTGCAGATCAAATCGCTGGTCGGGATCGGGCTGCTCGTAAAATTCTAAACAAACGATTGAGTTACTAAAACCGGAACGAACACTTATTCATATACACTTGTTTTTAACAATTCGTACATAGTTATTGGCTTACTTCCTTCTTCTCTATTTTATATTTGCAGGAAGGGTTACCTTTTTAAAGTTACCGGTGCAGACGGATCTCATTCACCACAGGGCCCGATCATTTCAGCATGAAGAAAACAGCCGCTCTATTTGTTTTTACTTCCTTTTCACTCGCTTCCTTTTCCCAGGACGCGACCGTAAAGAAACTTCGCATCGAGGCGGAGCGGGCCATTAAAAAAGAGGCGGATACTTCCAAAAAAACCTGGAGAAAAGGGGGAATATATGGTATCAATATCTCGCAGGGTTCCCTGAGCAACTGGGCCGCAGGCGGTGATAATTTCTCACTTTCCGTTAATTCGCTGCTCAGCCTTTTCGCATTCTATAAGAAAGAAAAAAGCAGTTGGGACAATACATTCGACCTCAACCTGGGGTATGTGAATACCACCAGTCTTGGCAGCCGCAAGAATGACGACCGTTTTGACTTCCTTTCCAAGCTCGGGCATGCGCTGAATCCCAAACTCAACCTCGCAACCCTGTTCAACATGCGTTCACAGATTTTCAGGGGGTATATCTATCCGTCGGATACTGTCAAGACCTATTCCTCCAATTTCATGGCGCCTGGTTATGTACTCGTGAGTCTCGGGTTGGATTATAAACCAACAAAGAACCTTTCTGTTTATTTTTCTCCGGCTACAGCGCGCTGGGTGATCGTCAGGGACACCGTTTTAGCCAATAAAGGCCTATATGGCGTGGAACCCGGCAAGACATCCGCGCTTGAATTCGGAGGCTTCGCCACGATCAACTATCTGAAAGAGTTCAATAAATTCATCACCTATAAAGGCAGGCTCGACCTGTTCTCCAATTACCGGCATAACCCGGAAAACATTGATCTTTTCATGTCGAATACGCTCAATGCGAAACTGGGAAAAGTATTTGCCGTTTCCTGGAGTGTCGATATCATTTACGATGATGATGTGCGGCTGTTCGGCCCCTACAAGAATTCCCCCGCCACCCAGTTAAAATCACTGGTAGGAATTGGGTTACAGGTCAGGTTCGGGTAAACACACCCCCTTGTTCACCTTTCATTCGCCGTGTGTTTTGCGGCAGTCGTTCGTTCCGTCAGGCTATCTTTGCAGCCCTATGGCTCAAAAGAAATTACAGCGGTTTGCCGAGCTGAACACATTTCCGAATGTGCTGCAGTTCCCTGAAGGGATGAAGGGTAATTGGAAGGATCATTTTAAGAACAACCATCCCATCACGCTTGAACTGGCCTGCGGAAAAGGCGAATATGCAGTCGGGCTGGGGGAAATGTATCCCAACCGTAATTTCATAGGCATCGACCTGAAAGGGAACCGCATCTGGGTGGGGGCCAAAAAGGCACTGCAGCAAAACCTCGCCAATGTAGCCTTCCTGCGAACAGAGATCGATCGTGTAAATGAATATTTCGCGCCGGGAGAAGTAAGTGAGATCTGGATCACTTTTCCTGATCCGCAGCTTCGCCTTTCGAAAGCCAAAAAAAGACTGACGCACCCGAAATTTCTGCGACTTTATCAGCAATTCCTGCGGTCCGGTGGTTTGATACACCTGAAAACCGACAGCCCGGACCTGTACCGCTTCACCAAAACCGTAATGGAGATGTACGGATGCGGCCTTGTTACGGACAAGGATGATGTATTCGGGGAGGAAATGGTGATACCGGAGCTAGCGATAAAAACGCATTATGAGTCGCTCGATATTGCGGGAAAGAACAAAGTTCATTATCTCTGCTTTACCCTGCCGGCCGACCTGGGGGATAAGGAAAAGGACGCCCTGCTGATAGAAAAAATTAAAATACATGAACCAACTGACTGAAGGAATTCATTATTATTTTAACGCGGAGGGGTATGTGGTGCTCACGGAAAAGTATCACCTGGAGAAGGGATACTGCTGCGGGAATGGTTGTATACATTGCCCCTATCATTTCGAGAATGTACCCGAGCCCAGGCGTTCCGAATTGCTGAAGAAGAAAAATAAAACCGATTAATTTCAGTCATGCCTCCAAAAAAACGATCAGCCAACCGCTTACGTTCCGTAAAGCCTTCCGGAAAGAAGGAGGATGGATTTTTTCAACTGGTGTATGAAGTGGCCCGGCAGATCCCGAAAGGAAGGGTGACATCCTATGGCGCTATCGCCGCCTGCCTGGGAACAAAACTTTCCGCACGAATGGTGGGCTGGGCCATGAACGGAGCGCACCTCGTTAATCCAAAAGTGCCGGCACACCGGGTGGTGAACAGGTTGGGGATCTTATCCGGAAAACATCATTTCACCCCTCCGGGACAAATGGAAGCGCTGTTGAAGAAAGAAGGTATCAGGGTAAAGAACGACCAGGTAGTTGAGTTTGAAAAATTATTCTGGGACCCGTCAAAGGAGTTGGGTTTTTGAAGGAAGACTATGCGGTGGCGGCTACATGGATCACCTTATTCGCGTTTTGAAACACTTTTTTCTCTTTTCTCCCATACCACCATTTCGGGGCGGTCTTTTTCATTACGGTATCAATACCGCGCATGCCCAGTAAATTCCAGGCACCCTTAAGTTTTCCGCCAAGCGATGGCTGCATGGCACGAAGACTCATGGCAAAACCGCTGTCGAGATATTCCATATGGTGCCAATAGCCCGATGGCATAAATAGGGTGTCGCCTGGTTCCAGTATAAAATCAAGACCCTGCGCCAGTTTCAACGCCGGGAATTTTTCATAATCTACATTTCCCTCCACATAATAATTGGAGAAATCGGCCAGGCTCAGCACTTCCCAGGGCTTGCGGTATAGTTTATACTGCTCATGGAATGGAAACATGAGCACTCGCTTCCGTCCGCCAAATTGTGTATGGAGGATATGGGAAAGATCGATATCAAAATGCATGTGGGTGATACTGCCGGCTCCCCCGGTGAACAACATCGGGTATTTTTTGATAAACCCCTTCATCAGGTGTTCCGGCCAGGTAAAATCATTGATCAGTTCAGGGGCATGGTCAAATATATTGAACAAAAAGACCCTCCAGGCGGCAGGGCCCCGGCTGATCATATCAATGTAATCACCAAACAACTTATAGTCATCAGCGCTGTTGACCGGCGTATAGGCGTCACTCTTTACATTGTTGTAAATAGGCACTTTTTTATGGCCAACCTGTTGCTTGAAAAAATCCCAGTTCCATTTCGAGTAAGCCGGCCATTCTTTAGCCAACCCCTTCAGTACCACAGGTATACCGGGTTCATAATATTCCTTTTTAAACACCTCCGGGTCAATTGTATCAAAGGTGGCTACCGGCTTTAGCTGCATGGGTTTCTTAAGTTTTTGCAAAGATAAGCGGGAGTGAAAATACGAATTGCCGGATAATTGACAACTGATTGTGGCTGAACGGGAAAAAGAATACCGCCCGGGGGGCGGTATCTCTCATTTTCACGGGATCCTTCTTTTATATGATGGGTATTGATCAGATAAGCCTGTGGCGGCCATTGTGCCGGAACCGGAACGCATCACGACGGGTCCTTTGTTTCATATTTTGGAGCTTTCTTCTTTCATAAGGGGTTACGATCCCATCCCTTTCCGCGTGCCTGCGGGTGATCCTGTAACTGAACAGGTCTTTCCGCAATTGCAATCTTTCAAATCTTGTTATTTCTGATGGTCTAGTCCTGAGCCCGCGATTTCCCTGCTGGGCAGGAGCGGCCAGGGAAAACAGGAGTACCAGGACAGAAAATGTCACTATCTTTTTCATGGTGATATTTTTTAATGTACAGGTATATGACCAGCAGATGGTCTCCTGGTTTAAAGCCACCCTGCTGAAAAACTAGAACAGGTCCTGTTGCAGGGATTGTAAACGGAAGCTTTTCCGGTGATACCGGCACATACCGTGTTCGGCAATGGCATTTCGGTGTGAAAGGGTGCCGTATCCTTTGTTTTGGTCCCAGCCATATTGCGGGAATTCCTCATGCAGTCGTTTCATATACTCATCCCTGTAGGTTTTTGCCAGGATGCTGGCAGCGGCAATAGACATGAAAATGGCATCACCCTTTATAACGCAGCGGTGTGGAATCTTTTTATAACGGATGAACCGGTTGCCATCCACAAGGATCAGCCCTGGGGCGGGCCGAATCCGGTCCAGTGCCTTGTGCATGGCCTTAACGGAGGCTTTGAGGATATTGATCTCATCGATCTCCCCGGCCTCTACCTCTGCGACAGCAAAGGCCAGCGCCTCCACTTCAATGATGCGGCGCAGTTCCATCCTGTTCTTTTCGTTCACTTGTTTGGAATCATTTAAAAGCGGGTGAGAGAAACCCCCTGGCAGGATGACGGCTGCTGCAAATACGGATCCGGCAAGGGAGCCGCGACCTGCCTCATCACAGCCCGCCTCAGTCAGTTCTTCCTGGTAAAAGGGTTTAAGCATTGAGCTGCAATTTCCAAATAAAATTCAATAAAGCCTTCCCGGCCGGCGCCCGGGGTTTAACTTTGCACCCGCTATGGAACTGGAGCCAAATCAGCGTTCATCAAAACCCATTGCCATCTGGCTGCTCGTGGGTGTTGGGATGATCATCGTGCAGATCGTGCTGGGAGGAATTACCCGGCTTACCGGTTCGGGTCTTTCCATCACCGAATGGGATGTAATCACCGGCACCCTTCCGCCTCTTAGCGAATCCAAATGGATCGAGGCGTTTGAGAAATACAAGGCAACACCGCAGTACAGCCTGCTCAATTTTGATTTCAACATCAAAGACTTCAAATTCATTTTTTTCTGGGAATGGTTCCATCGTTTCTGGGCCCGTTTGATAGGGGTGGTTTTCCTGGTCCCTTTTATTTACTTCCTGGCCAGGAAAATGTTCAGGCCATCGATGGTAAAACCAATGCTCATTCTCTTCCTGCTGGGAGCCCTGCAGGGCGCTGTGGGCTGGATCATGGTTGCCAGCGGACTTACCGGTGATGCGATCTATGTAAAACCTACCCGGCTGGCCCTGCACTTTGTTTTTGCCCTGGGACTTTTATGCTATACGTTCTGGTTTGCCCTGGAACTGCTGGTGCCTGCGGAAAAAAGGACTGCGGATAAACCGGCAAGAAAATGGACGATCATCAGCATTGCCGTTTTAATGTTACAACTGGTGTATGGTGCGCTGATGGCAGGACATAGGGCGGCTACAGCGGCACCTTCCTGGCCGGATATAAACGGGGATATCATTCCACCCGGCATGATGGGGAACAATGAAGGCTTACTGAACCTGATCGATAATAAGATCACGGTTCATTTTATTCACCGTGGCCTGGCCTACCTGTTGCTTTTATTTACCGGAATTCTCACTTACAAACTCCGGAGGATCAAAAGTTCATCCTTATTACGCAAAACCTTTTTTTGGCCGATGCTGCTGGTGATCCTCCAGGCTGTACTCGGCGTATTGACTGTTCTTTTCAGCCCCGGGATCATACCCAACCACTGGGGTTTGTTTGAATGGATGGCGCAACTGCATCAGCTGGTGGCGATGTTCCTTTTGCTTTCTCTTTTCTGGGTATTATTTCTGGTTATTAGGAAGAAGTAGTATCAGGAAGTTCACTATCCATTATTTTTTTGAACCACATAGGCACATAGGGCACCATAGATGAACACATAGTGGGATTCCTATGTGTAACCTATGTTTCTATTTATCTATGTGATTCAAACAGGAAGATCGGTACAGCAGAACCATCTATTTGACTTAGCAGCCAATTATCGTTATTTTTAGGTAATTACCATTGCCTCTTTCATGAAAACCTGGCTGAAAGGATTTTATCATTCATTTCCGATACAACTGTTGTTTCTGCATGTGCGGAAATACCAGGTGTTGCTGCTGTTCTGGGTTATTCTTTTCAGCACGGTGAACGGCACTTTCATGAATACTTTCGGCGCCAATTCCCTCTACCTGGCTCCCGAGTTCCTGGGTAATGTGAATTCACTGAGCGCCGCGATCGTAGGGGCCTCCATCGGGATGTTCATCATGAGCTGGAATATTGCCAGCTTTATTCTGTTCAGTCGTTATTTCCGTTTCCTGGCTGCCACGACCAATCCTTTTTTGAAATATTGTATTAATAATGCCGTCATCCCCGGGATCTTTTTACTGTTTTATGTTTTTAAGGCCTTTCGGTTCGGTCATTACAAGGAACTGATACCGGTGACCGAACTGCTTTTCCTCGGTGGTGGTTTTCTCTGCGGACTAATCTTCATACTCGCGGCATCCTTTATTTATTTTTTCCGGGCCGACCGGTCCATACTGCGGCGCATGATGCCCGTGATCAGGGACCCCCGGTCCTATATCACGCACATGGGCTCCGTAAAAGAGGTGTACCACGGTACACCTCTGATCAATGTGGAGTGGTATTTCGAATCACCGGTACGGCTCAGGAAAGTGCGGGATGTGTCGCATTACACGGATGAATTCGTGGAATCTATTTTCAAGCGCCACCATTTCGCGGCCATCCTTTCTGTTTTCGCCGCCTTCCTGTTCCTGTTGCTGATCGGCTTCTTGCTCGACAATCCTTTTTTCCAGTTACCCGCCGCGGCCAGCATCACGATCTTCTTTTCGGTGCTGATCGGTGTGGCGGCCGCCATCACGTATTTTTTACAGAGCTGGAGTATTCCTTACCTCGTTGCCGTACTGCTGTTGCTGAATTTATTTTATAAGATGGACTGGATCGATCCCCGCAACAAAGCGTATGGGATCAACTATACGAATAAGAGTGAGCGGCCTTCCTATTCGCATGAAGGTCTGCTTGCTCAGAGTACAAAGGAGAACATTGAGGCAGACCGGAAAAACATGGCCCTTGTATTAATGAACTGGAAGCAAAAACAGGGCAGCGCGAAACCGTTGCTGGTGATCATCAATACCAGCGGCGGAGGCCACCGCAGCGCCACCTTCACGATGAGTGTGCTCCGGGAGCTTGACAGCATTACAAAGGGAAGCATCATGCGGAAGACCTTCCTGATCAACGGCGCTTCCGGTGGTATGATCGGGGCGGCCTATTTCAGGGAACTCTACCTTCGCAAACAGAAGGGAGAGAATATCAACCTTCAAAATCCGCAATACGTGGATGATATTGCCGGGGATCTGCTGAATCCGCTTTTCACTTCTTTCTTTGCACGCGACCTGATATCGCCGGCACAGAAATTCAGTGTGGGTCCTTACCGGTATGTGAAGGACAGGGGCTATGCTTTTGAACAAAAGCTGAACAGTAATACAAGGGGTTACCTCGATAAACAACTCAAGGATTATGTCGCGGATGAAAAAGCCGCTAATATCCCGCTCATGTTCTTTAATTCGGTGGTCAGCCGCGACGGAAGGAAGATGATCATTTCCACCCAGCCCGTCCGGTTTATGATGAAGGCAAGGGAAGATACCAGCCGTATTCCGGCTACCGATCCGGATGCTATTGACTTCACCAGTTTTTTTGCCCGGCAGGATCCTTTTAGCTTACGTATGCTGACAGCACTCCGGATGAATGCTACATTTCCCGTTGTTCTGCCCAATGTATGGCTGCCGTCCGACCCGGTCATTGATGTGATGGACGCCGGTTTGCGGGACAACTACGGAGAAGAGTCAACCCTTCGATTCCTGGTTGCCATGGATAAATGGATCAAAGAAAACACCGGGGGCGTGCTGATCATACAGATACGCGACCGCAAATCCGGTGGCTGGGAACATCCCTATGTGTCGGATAATATCGGCGATCATGCCACCAAACCCTTTTTCCTGCTGCAGCACAACTGGTTCAAGATGATGGAATATTCACAAAATGAGATGCTTAATTTTTATTCCACCTTCAGCGGAAACAATGTTTACAAAGTGGCTTTCGAGTACGCATCCGAGAATGCAGAGAATAAAGCAGCCCTGAATTTTCACCTCACTAAAAGAGAAGAGAAAGATATCATCTCCTCGCTTCGTTCACCCGGCAACCAGGAAAGTTTCCTGCAGGTGCTGAACATATTTGAGCAGATGCAATCCCAGGATTCTGTGCCGGAGGGGAAAATTACACCCTGGTGGTGAGGGGGAGTCAGGAGTCGGGAGTCAGGAGTCGGGAGTCAAGAGTCGGGAGTCAGGAGTCGGGCTTGCCCGCCAGAGCTTTAGCTTAGGCGGGAGTTTGGCTTCCCCGCCGTAGGCACTTAATTTTTATGATTAAAATACAGGGGTTTAAAAATTTATTCCCTTTATGGTTGCAGTAACCTGAAACACTTTTTACTTATCCGGATCCTGATCTCATCCTGCGTTTCTGCGGGATCGCCGTCAATATGCAGGGGGGCCCCTGAAAGATTTTTAATGGTTAGCGCCTCTGTCTGAAAATAGATCACTTCCTTTTTCCCATCGGCCAGGGATTCAGGAACAATTTTATTCTTTCCCCTGACCTGTTTCAATGTTTGCAGGATCCAGCTCAGTTTACCCTGTTTGGAAACGATCACGATATCCAGCAAACCGTCGACAAGACTGGCCCCGGGGGCAATGGTGAAATTATTTCCAAACTGGTTGCTGTTGGCAATGCTGATGAAATAGGCTTCGGCGGGAAATGTTTTTTCTTTTATTCCTATTTCAAATGAATAGGTCTTTGCGTGAAAGAAATTCCGGACCACCTGTTTTACATAAGTGGCCAGGCCCCGTTTGGGTTGTTGTGCAAAATCATGGGCTACTTTGGCGTCAAACCCCAGCCCGCAGAGCATGCAGGCAAAATGTTCATTGATATAAAAGCCGTCGGTGGGCAATGCTTTCCCGTTAAATATGATGTCCAGCGCCTTTCCCGGTTGTTTGGGGATCTTGGCTGTATAGGCAAGCCCATTACCGGAGCCACAGGGAATGATCCCAAAGTTCAGGTCCCGTTCCAGTAGGCTGCCGACCACCTGGCTTACGGTGCCGTCACCTCCCGCGATCAGCACATCGGTGATCTTTTTTTCTTTGATTACAGGATTCAGAAAGGAGTAATCACCGTTTATGACAGAGGGGATCACAAGGAATGGAATACCTGCATCGGTTGTTCTTTTTTCAATAAACTGCTGCAGATCTTTTTTGGTCCGGGTGCCTGAAACAGGATTGATGATGTAAAGGAAATTACGCATGCCTCAGGGCAGTTTCAGTGTGACAAGATGAATCAGCCTGGTAGGAGCCATCATCATCGGGTTGGGCGGAGAGATCATCATAATTATTTTCACCTGCTTTCTGCCCGCAAATAGTTTCCGGAGTGATGCGGTAGAAATTTTTGCAGCGGTAACACTGTCCCTGGCCAGCAGTTCATTTCCTTTTTCGTCCATGAACCGCAGCGAATGCAGCCATTCGGACCGGGGGTTCTCAACAAATTCCACTTCCAGGTAGCCATTCTTTTTCCAGTCGGCCGATCGTATCAGCTTTACATTTTTTTCTTCACTGACCACCGTACTGGTCAGCAGGATCTTTTTATGCAATACGACCTTCCAGCTGTTTTGCGCACCCGCCAGACCGGCCGAAGCCATGAACATCAGTATGCCGACCATTTTTTTCATTTTCCAAAAGTATAAATAATCATCCCATTATCAGGACGATATTGATAAGATGATGGTTGGAAGCTATTATATACGCCCAACCTTCACAGCAACTATTCTTGCAGGAAACTTAACTACCATCTCAGCAGGGCGCTGGCCCAGGTGAATCCGCTGCCAAATGCCGCCAGGCAGATGAGATCACCTTCCTTTACTAGACCATCCTCCCATGCTTCGCAGAGGGCGATCGGTACGGAAGCAGCCGTGGTATTGCCGTATTTCTGGATATTATTCTTTACCTGGTCATCCCTTAAACCCAGTTTCTTCTGTACGAACTGGCTGATTCGGAGATTGGCCTGGTGGGGAATCAGCAGCCGGAGGTCAGCGGTCTGAAGGCCGTTTGCCTGCAGGGCTTCTTTAATGACTGCCGGAAATTTCTCAACGGCTACTTTAAATACTGCCGGTCCGTCCATATTGGGAAAGTTCTGCGCGTTATCGATCATCTTATGACTCATGAACATCTCACCGATCTCCGCGTCTTTGAAGTCGGCAAATTTGTGGTCACGGGCCCAGTGATTGGCATGGGTGCCGGGATTGTACATGGCCAGTATCTCCGCGTTATTTCCATCGCTGTGCAGGTGTGTACTCAGTATCCCGCGGTTGGGATCATCGGTGGGTTGCAGCACTACGGCCCCGGCGCCATCGCCAAAGATCACGGATATATTTCTGCCCCGGGTACTGAAATCAAGTCCGAAGGAATGTTTTTCAGCTCCCACCACCAGAATGTTCTTATACATACCGGTTTTGATGAACTGGTCGGCTACACTAAGGGCATAAATAAATCCGCTGCACTGATTACGCACATCCAGCGCACCTACTTCTTTCATCTTCATGGCCCGTTGCAATAAGACGCCGCAACCGGGGAAATAATAGTCGGGAGAAAGAGTGGCAAAAACAATGAAGTCGATTTCTTCCGGCGTAGTGCCGGCTCTTTCAATGGCGATCTTCGCGGCCTCCACTCCCATGGTTGTGGTTGTCTCCTCCGTACGGTGGGCGTAACGGCGTTCTTTTATTCCGGTCCGTTCCTGGATCCACTCGTCGCTGGTATCCATGTATTTCAACAGGTCGTTATTGGTCACAACATTGGCCGGGACATACATGCCGATCCCGGCGATCTTACTTCTTACCATGGCAAACAATTAAAACAGGAAGGTAGGAAATGTGAAGGAAATGAAACTGTTTCTTGTCACAACGGTTTCAAAATACAAATACCAGTATCACATTTTTACCTCCACCACTTTATTCTCTTTCCTGCTTTTCTCGGCCGTAAAGCCCATTATTTTTAAAGGAATAGTAATACCTTTGTAATGATCAAATACTTCATATTTTCAGGGAGGGCACTGAAAAAAACCGCATAAAAGAAAGCGTTTCCATCCATGGAGAATTACATTTAAAGTATATATTTTTATGCCCCCAATAGACCCCTGTCTATGCTAAGATCATTATTGTTCGTTTTCGTTCTAACCAATCTTTTTTTAAACTTAGGTTGTAAAAAAACCGTGCAGGACACTCCTGTTTCGATCCCTTATGTCAGCATAAAGATGCTCCCGGGCCATTATGCAAGCATGGATAAGATGAACTTAACCCTGGCTCTGACCAGGACCAGCAGCCAGATACCTGTTTCAGAAATCGGGGTTTGCTGGGAGGAAAATGGCACACCCACGATTAACAGCACTAAGAAATGGGTTTCTTATTATCCCAGCGACACAATACCTTTTGTGTTCAATGGTCTCGCCATGAACACTTATTATAATGTCAGGGGATATTGTATATCCGAGACAAAGGTTTATTATACCCCTACGATAAGGATAAAGACCCATGAGCTTACCTCAATATGGATGAAGAGTTTTCTCCCTAACGCGGGGTCTTTTGATGTGGTCGATGTGATCAGGAATCCGGCACCAAGTTTCGCCGTTCTGTCAAGGGTCTCACTCAATCCCCCACTCAATCATTTTTACGCTACCCTTACAGGTATCGATACTGCAGGAAACCAGCTTTGGTCGAATGATTTCCTTAACCGGGATCCCACAGCTTTTGTACGTGTCAATGATGGGTATATCATTTCTACCAAACAATATGTGCCAGGTGGCATCAAGGTTTTTCTTATCAAGACTGACCTGAATGGTTCCTTCGTTTGGGAAAAAGATATGTCCAGGGATAATTATCAAACCCACCTCCAGATGCACCTTAACAATGCAAATAATATCAGCCTCACAACCAGGGTGTTTAATGACATTACTTCCCAGGGGGTAAATGCTTTCCTCTACGATTTTGTGCTTGCAGGTAGCAATGGGCAAATTCTAACCGAGGCCAGCTATCCTAATATCGCTGTTGTTAATGTTGTGGGTGCAAGTAATAGTGGCCGGGATATTGCATTCAGCGATGGCTCTTTCCTGATAGCCTATAATTTCATACCCGGTGGCGTATCAGGCTATACGAGAACTAAAGTACAGCGATTTTCGGCTACCAGGCAGGTAGCCTGGGAAACCATCTTTCCGCCGGTAGGAAGCGATGAATATGTTTACAAGGTCATTGAAAACAATGGCGGCACGATCGTCCTGACAACCAGGGGCGCTATTCCAAACGAATCACTTAGTAATGCCACTTTACTTACGGAGGTAGACAATGCTGGCGGGAATATCCGCTGGAGTACGCTTTTTAGAGGAGCGGTCGGAACCATTATTGACAATTTTCCAGAGGGAATCAAAAGGTCGCCTGATAATCATTTTTATATAACTGGTCTGATGAACAATAGATATCCTTATTTGCTGAAAATAGACAATACGGGAAATATCATTTGGGATTACCCTATTTTAAACATAGGCTATACTAACGCAAAAGGGCAGTCTTTATACATATCCGAGAATAAGGAGATCTATCTCTTTGGGATCGGTACTAACTCACCAGGAGCAAATACCCGTCTTTTTATATATAAAACGAGGGAGTCCAATTGATGAGCCAGCTGTAATTTGATCACTGGGTACGGGCGGGGAAGGTAAGAAATGTGAGGGAAATGAAACGGTTTCCTGCAACAACGGTTTCAATAAACAACCGTTACAATTACATCTTTATTTCCACCACCTTATTTTCTTTCCTGCTTTTTTCCGCGGCAAAGCCCATGATATGGCTTTCGATGGATGCATCGATCGTGGAAGTTAGAAGGGATGGGTTCTGCTGGTCGATGGCCTGTATCCAGTCAGCCACTAGTCTCCAGTCGCCGCCGCCATGCCCGTCCGACTGTTGTTTCCAATCCGTTTTCTCACCGGTCCGGAAATCGGTTATGACAAATGAATTCATGTCGCCAACGATATCACCCATGCTGCCCATCACCCTCGTGCGGCGGCCTTCATAGGAGGTAAAGGCTTCCATGGAGAAACTGGCGGTGATATTTTTTGAAAACTGAATATTGCAGATATAATGATCGGGTTGGTCGTTTTCCATGCGGTACACACATCGCCCGTAATTGGTGGTCTTTAATTTTTCCAGTATATGCGGGCCGTGTTGTTCTTTATCATCCGGCATATCGAGCACTCCTACCCAGGCTCGCTTGCGGTAATAGATCCGCAATGCGGAATACGGACAACGGTCTTCAATTTTGCAACCATCCGCGCAGCGTTCTGTACTCCCGGCCGGGGCATTTTCTTTCCTGAACCATTTCAGGTCGCCAAAGGCCTGGATCTTTTCCGAAGGCTGGTTGATCATCCATTTGAGGATGTCGAGGTCATGACAGGATTTTGCAAGTATGATGGGTGTGGTTTGTTTGCTGTTGTGCCAATTACCGCGCACATAGGAATGACTCATATGCACATGCCCGATCGGTTCAAGATGCTGCACACTGATTACCTCGCCGATGGCGCCACTGTTCATCAGTTCTTTGAGTTTGATAAAATACGGGGCATAGCGGAGTACATGGCATACCGCCACGATCCTCCCGGTCTTTTTAGCCAGTTCCAAGATATCGCGGCATTCTTTTTCACTGGGAGAGATCGGTTTTTCCAATAATACATCATAGCCCATTTTCAGCGCCTGCATACATGGACCGTAGTGCAGGTTGTCGGGTGTGGAAATGATCACCGCGTCTGCGAATTTGGGTCGCTTGAAAACATCCTCCCATGTATTGAACCGGTTGGATTCGGGTATCGCATGTTTCTTTGTATACCGTTCATTCCGGATCGGGATAGGTTCGGCCACACCCACGATATCCAGTTGTTCAGGGTATTTGACAGCATAATTGCCGTACACATTCCCCCGGGCCCCGGCACCCAGTGTGATCGCGGTAACGGGCTTTTTCAGTTTTTTGTGCAGTGGATTATCGGGCAGGAGTATCTTTTCACCTTTTTCATTCAAGGCCCAGGAAGAAAGGGGAAGTGAAGCGGTGGCAAGGCTGAGGGCCTTAAGCAGGTCCCTGCGGGACAAAGAAGAGGGCATAAAATTGATTTTGAGATTTATTAATTTTTTTTCCCGCAGAGATCACAGAGTACGCAGAGGAATTTTCCAATCAGTCGGCTCTGCGCACTCCGCGTTCTCTGCGTGATGCATCATAGTTACATTGCACAGAAAAGAATAAGGGAAAGAACCATGAAATTTAAAAGTAAGTCCACTCTCATTTTCAGCTTTCCGCACTCTCACATTTTCTCATTTTCATCCTCCATCAATGCTGCTCCATCTTCAAAATCTCCATCGCAAATTTGTCACACTCATCAAGCACGGTTTGAATATCCTTTGATTTTACATAGGAGCCAATGACATGATCGCCTGCATTGGGTACGGCTACCTGTCTTTTCAGATTTTCCGCTGTGCCCAACTGGCTGAACATTCTTTTCATGGCGGAAACCTTCACCACTTTGTCCTGGTTCTTGTCATCCTTATAATAATACAGCATCAAAACAGGTTGTATTACCTTCCGGAAAGTGGATTCCTTCATCGTTGTTTCCAGCAATTCTTCCAGTTGTACCAGCGAGCTGGTGACATAGCGGTTATTCCAGTATTGCGCATAGATAGCGGTGGTATCTTCCACTTTGCGGTGTTTGCCGGTCACCAGTTGTGCTATCTGCAATCCCCAGGGGTTATTCAGTAACCATGCATTCGGATCATTGATGGCAATGTTGGGGGAAAGAAGTATCAATCCGGCAATATCCGGGTATTCCGCAGCCAGTTTCAATGCCAGGGTACCACCGGTTGACGTGGAGAGGAGGATCACTTTTTTCCCCAGTTGTTTCCCGATGGCATACGCTTCTTTCGCGGAGTTCCATAAACCATCGGCTGTAAATCCTGCCAGGGCCTCCGTTGTATCAATTCCATGCGCATCCAGTCTGCTCAGGTAGAGGTTGCATCCGAACTTTTGCGCGAACTCGTAATGTACCGGATCGCCTTCTTCCTGTGAGGCGCTGAAACCATGCAGGTAAACGACAGCATACTCAGTTTTTAGCCGGGAAGAATCATTGAACCAGAGGATCCTTGCTTCATTATCGGGTTTCAGTTTGTGTTTTGCTTCCTGTTTAGCGATATAGGCTTCCAGTGCACCTGCTTCTGCCGGTATTGCCGGAAGTTCTTTTGCAAAGTTGGGATGAGAGGGTTTTGGTCCTAAAAAGTAAACAATGATCAACACTAAAAGGGTGAGACCAAGCCATTTAAGGAATTTCATACCACTGGTTTGGTTAAAACTACTGTAAATCCCTGTTTAATGGGACATTAAGCCTTTATTAAATGCCCCCATCGTTTGCTACCCCCGTTAAATTGATGTACCTTTGCCGCTCGTTTGACGCCCCTGTCCCCAAAGGGGAATAAATTGGACTTCAAAGGAGAAAAAGAGATTATGGAGATAAGAAATATAGCGATCATAGCCCACGTTGACCATGGTAAAACCACCCTGGTAGACAAGATATTACATACTACCAAGGTATTCAGGGATAACCAGGAAACCGGTGACCTCATAATGGACAGCAATGACCTGGAAAGAGAAAGGGGAATTACGATCTTTTCAAAGAATGCAGCCGTTGAATACAAGGGAATAAAGATCAACGTGATTGATACCCCCGGCCACGCCGACTTTGGCGGTGAAGTGGAGAGAGTGCTGAAAATGGCGGACGGGGTATTGTTGCTGGTGGACGCTTTTGAAGGTCCCATGCCGCAGACAAGATTTGTATTGCAAAAAGCCCTGCACCTGAACCTGAAACCGATCGTTGTCATCAATAAAGTTGATAAACCCAACTGCCGGCCCGATGAAGTGCATGATGCCGTTTTTGAATTATTCTTCAATCTTGATGCCACGGAAGAGCAGTTGAATTTCCCGACCTTCTACGGTTCCGGAAAGAATGGCTGGTTCAATGACTCACTTACTCAGATCGATAATATCAATCCCCTGCTGGATGGAATCATCCAGTATGTGCCGCCACCCAAAGTGAATGAAGGTCCCGTGCAGATGCAGATCACCTCACTCGATTACTCTTCTTTTCTCGGCCGTATCGCCATAGGAAAAGTCAGCCGTGGGGTATTAAATGAAAACCAGCAGGTGGCCCTGATGCAGGCCGATGGTTCAATCCGTAAGACAAAAGTGAAAGAGCTCTATGTGTTTGAAGGAATGGGCAAGAAAAAAGTAACGGAAGTGGTTGCCGGCGACCTTTGCGCCGTTGTGGGGATCGAAGATTTCAATATCGGTGATACCATCGCAGACGCGGAAAATCCCGAGGCATTACCGGTGATCAGCGTGGATGAACCCACCATGCATATGCTGTTTTCCATTAACAATTCGCCTTTCTACGGAAAGGATGGCAAGTTTGTAACCAGCCGTCACCTCCGCGACAGGCTGATGAAGGAAACAGAAAAGAACCTGGCTTTAAGAGTAGAAGATACGGATAGCGGTGATAGCTTCCTGGTATATGGCCGCGGTATCCTGCACCTGGGCATCCTGGTGGAGACCATGCGCCGGGAAGGATATGAACTGACCATTGGCCAGCCGATGGTAATTGTGAAAGAACTCAACGGGACCAAGTGCGAGCCGTTTGAGAACCTCGTGGTGGATGTACCGCAGGAATTTGCCAGTAAAGTGATCGACCTGGTCACCAGGCGCAAAGGTGAAATGCACGTCATGGAAACGAAGGGCGAAATGCAGCACCTCGAATTCGAGATCCCGTCAAGGGGACTGATCGGCCTGCGTTCCCAAATGCTGACCAATACGGCAGGTGAGGCTGTAATGGCGCACCGCTTTGTCGAATACAAACCCTGGAAAGGACAGATCCCCGGAAGGAATAACGGGGTGCTGATCTCCAAACTCCAGGACAAGACTACTGGTTATTCCATCGATAAATTGCAGGACAGGGGTACTTTCTTTGTTGATCCGGGAGAGGATGTATATGCAGGGCAGATCATAGCTGAGAATATCAAACCCGGCGACCTGGTGGTGAATGCCACGGAAGGAAAGAAACTGACCAACCACCGCGCCAGCGGAAGCGACGATGCCACCCGCATAGCCCCCAAAACGCTGATGACGCTGGAAGAGTGCATGGAATATATCCAGCAGGATGAGTGTATCGAGGTAACACCGAATTTCATCCGCATGCGGAAAGTGATACTGAACGAGGACGAAAGGAAGAAAGTACAGAAGAAGATGGAAGCGGCAGCGGTTTAATAAAGAACTTTTCTAACTTATATCAACACATAAAAGGGTCTCAGTTTGAAATTATTCCACGCAGCGTGCACAGAGAGCGCAGAGTAGTTGAATGTTTCATAGTCTCTGTGTACCCTGCGATCTCTGCGTGAGATTCAAATTTAGACACTACTCAACAGCAAATGCCCCCGGTATTTGCTGTTTGTTTTTCTACATTTGTGCCGATGCCGGATCTCCTCCAGGATACCAATAAACTGTTACAGGGCTATTTTGACAAAGTGCTTGTGCTAACCGTACCCCGTTTCCGTGAACGGCAGGAAAAAGTAAAACAACGGCTGGAGGGCATTTCCTTTGAATTCTTCTACGGGACCGACAAGAACGAACTCACCGATGCGATCATCAGCCGGGAATACCAGTATGATAAGAAGAACTCCCTGGCGGTGCGGCAATATTTTCCTCCCCTGAACAGCGGCGAGATCGCCTGTTCGCTTTCTCACCGGATGATCTACCAGGCTATCGTTGATCATAACTGGAAAAGAGTACTGATACTTGAAGATGATGTGGTACCGGACCCGGCAAATCTGCACCACTTGCGGAATTGCCTGGAGGAATTACCCCCGGACTGGGAATTATTTTACCTCGGCTACCTGAAAAACGAAGATCGTTCTCCCGGTAAAAAGCTGAAACAGGCCTGGTATTCCTTTATGGCCATGCTGGGATTAAGTCATATGCCCGGGCGAATGCTGCGTAACCGGTTGCCTGTTTCTTTCAGTGAACATTTGTGGAAAGCGGGATTTCATGATTGCACCCATGCGTATGCTATAAGTTATACCGGGGCAAAAAAACTGCTGGCTGCACAGACACCGGTTATACAAAGAGCCGACAATCTCTTATCCTTACTGGTATTAAAAGATGAACTGAAGGCTTTTACCAGTAAAAAATTTCTGTTCAACCAGGAAGTGTTCACCGATAACACCGATCAATCTTTCATCAGGGAAAAATGGGCGAATCAATGATCCCGAACATCCTTCATTTTGTATTTGGCATGGCCACGGATTTCGGGGGTAAACCCTTTTCCCTGGTTCATTATTTGTCGGTGAAGTCGGCCGTTGATCTCAATAAACCGGAGGCTGCCATTTTGCATTACCAGTATGAACCCGGGGGAGAATGGTGGGAAAAAGCAAAACCGCTTCTTACGCTGAACAGGATCACTGCCCCGGAAAGCATCATGGGTAATGAGCTATTCCATGTGGCGCATAAGGCGGATGTGGTGCGACTGCAGGCCCTGAAAGAGAGCGGCGGCATTTATCTTGACCTGGATACGATCTCGGTAAAACCGCTCTCCGGTTTGCTCGATCAGGAGTTTGTCATCGGGCAGGAATTAAAAGCGGCCTATGTTCCAAAGAACTGGCGGCAGCGGCTGAAGTATAACCTGGGTCTTGTCAAAAATAAAGACGGAACATCCACCGGTTTGTGTAATGCGGTGTTACTTTCAGCCCGTGACAGTGAATTTGTGAACCTGTGGCTGAATGAGTATAAAAACTTCCGTTCCAAAGGAAGGGATAAATACTGGAATGAACATTCGGTGCTGGTGCCGCAGCGGCTGGCAAAGGAGCATCCGGGTTTACTTACACAGCTTGGTCCTTTTGCCTTTCATTATCCCCTGTACAACCCAGAAGGATTGAAGATGATGTTTGAGGAGGTGCATGATTTCCCGGAAGCTTACCTTCACCATCTGTGGGAATCATTTGCCTGGGAAAAATATATGTCGAAGCTGACGGAAGTAAAGATCAAAACAACCGACACTACCTACAACCTGATCGCAAGACGGTTCTTATAATCGAACTATGAAGATCGGATACGCTGCCCGATATGATCCCAAAGATAAAAAGACCTGGTCCGGTACCAGTTATTATACCCTGGAGCAAATAAAAAAGTATGGGGAGGTTGAGATTTTCCAGTATAAACTTCCCAAGCTTCTGCAGGAATGGCTCACCACCAAAAAAAGCATCAACCGGCGCTGGTTCAAAAAACAAAGCGCGGTGGAGTTTATGCGTGCCTATGCAAAATATTTCAGCAAACAACTGGATAAAGACCTGCAGAAAAGACCTGTTGACCTGTTATTTGTTTCGGCTTCCCCGCAACTGATCGCGTATGCGAAAACCAGCATCCCCATCGTCTATATGACCGATGCCACATTTCAGCAATTGCAAGGTTATTATCCGAGTTTCAGTAATCTTACCGGATCGAATATCCGGCAGGGGATTGAGCTTGATAAAAGAGCTTTTCTAAAAGCGACCCATTGTATGCTTGCATCCGAATGGAATAAAGATTCCGCGGTGAATGATTATGGGATCGATCCGGGAAAAATTACTGTATTGCCCTGCGGCGCCAATCTTGATAAGGTTCCAATAATAGCTCCAGTGAACCTTAACGAAGGCAGATCCTGCAACCTTTTATTTCTTGGGGTGGATTGGGTAAGAAAAGGCGGGGATATCGCTCTTGAAACATTCCGGAAACTCAAACAGAACGGTGTTCCGGCCCGGCTGCAGATCATTGGTTGTGTTCCGCCGGAAGACCTGTCGGGGGACAGGGATATAACGGTCATCCCTTTTCTGGATAAGAACCTTGAAAAGGACTTCCACCAGTTGCACCAGGTTTTCCTTCAAACCGACTTTCTGCTCCTGCCTACCCGGGCGGAATGCGCCGGGGTGGTTTTCAGCGAAGCATCGGCTTACGGCATCCCTTCCATTACAACCGATACCGGGGGGGTTACAACTTATGTCAGGAACGGAATAAATGGGTACGCTCTCCCTTTAAATGCTGATGGCGATTCCTATGCAGAAAAAATTCAATATATCCTGGCTGACATCCCTGGATTGGAAAAGTTGCGGAAAAGTTCCAGAACCTATTATGAGACAGCCCTTTCATGGGATCGGTGGGGGGAGCATTTCCAGGCTGTCGCAGTGAAATGCCTTCAACAAAAGGGGGAGAAAAAGTAAAACAGCGTATTTTTGCCAAAATTTTCCTGGTATGAAAAAGTGGGGCCTGGTCATTTTGTTCATAATGCTATTTTCACTGGTGGGTATTGAAGCCATTGCGCAATGTTCCGTTTGTACCAAAACTGCCCAGCAATTGGGTGAAGGACCTGCCAAGGGAATGAACTCCGGGATACTTTACCTCGCCTTTACTCCTTTTGCCATCGTGGGCTTTATCAGTTATCGCTGGTGGAAGAATCACAAAGCCGAATAATTCCTCATTAAAGTACGCCTGTTCTTGCCATGCGCAATGCATGTTTGCAATGTGATAGGAATAAGAATGGTTTTTTCTTCTTGTAGTGAAAGACTTTCATCCTGTTTTTAATGATCAATGCGAAAAGAGGGAAAAAGAACCGTTTCCCATCTGTTTTTTTCAACAGGTTCGTATAGTCCAGCAGGAACTGATCATCATCTGTTGCGGGAACCGTTCGTTGATAAAAGGTTTCGATCGCGTGTATGAACTGCCGGCGTAACTGCCGGTTCCTTTCCGCCATATCTTCCACGGAAAGAATCGTACGGGAACTGTTCTCTTCGTGCATCCTGTGCCAGGTAAGCGTTTGAGGTATACAACCGATGGGGGCCAGCTTTACCGCGCACATGCTCATCCACCAGTCATAGTAAATAGTATCCGGGAATGGCGTGCAATGCGGAAGTAATTCCTTTTTAAACATACAGGCATGTCCGTGCACCGGGCTGTTAAATACCAGTTGATGAGGTTCGGTTATCACGGAATAGCGGACCCTGGGTGCGGGTTTGCGTGACGCGAAATCATCGTTACTAAAATTCCCCGAAAGGGAATAAGTGAACAATGAACCGGGCAGCCAGCCCTCCATCATAGCCTCTATCTTTTTTTCCTCCCAGATATCGTCCTGGTCGCTGATGGCGATATAACCTGCTGAAGCAAGCGCAAATGCTTTTTCAAAGTTCCTGTTATAGCCGGTGTTTTCGCGGTTGACAACCAATTTTACCCTCGGATCTGTTTGGCTGTACTCCTTCAGTATATCTACTGTACCATCGGTAGAAGCATCATCGGACACCACTAGTTCCAGGTTGCGGTAGGATTGCGAGAGAATGGAATCCAGTTGCGGGCGCAAATATTTTTCCCCGTTGTAAGTGCACAACACCACTGAAACAAGGGGCTGTATGGTAACAGAATCCGCCAAACTCAATAATTTCTTTTAATAATTCTTCTGATAGTATAATACAGATCGATTAATGGATTGCTCTTTGCCTTATGCAGCAGGGCCGGGTATTCTCTCATCACCTTTTGCAAAGCAACGGGGTAATAGCTTAAGGGCAAATAGCGGAAACTGATCCCTTCCCTTTTTAAAATATCCGCCCCTGCGGCAACGGCCTCTTCAATATTTTTTTCATCCAGGTATTCAGGCTGGTTGAATTCGGTATGTGCAAAGGCCATTAGTTTTTCCCTGATCTTTTTAGCGCCGCCCAGGAAAGAAAAATGCCAGCCTGCATTGGGCAGGGAAGGATAGTCGTCGCGTTTATCCCTCAATCCCTGCGGACTGATCGATTTAAATTGTTGTGCGGAAGCCGCGATACAGCCCTTCCACCAGCGGCTGTTGCCGGTATTCTGGCAGTTCAGAAAATAATAATGGAACAAATGGGAAATGGCAACGGGTTTCGGGGAACTTTTTGCTTTTTCAATTGCGGCCAGCGAAGGGATCTCATCGAGGTCGCCCAGCAACACCAGGTCGTCATCCTGCATTCGCGGTACCGCTTCCAGTAAGGCATTACGCTGGCCGTTTTCCAGTTTCCATGCCGCGCTACCGGGGTTGTATTTTTTTTGTTCCTCGAATACCAGTCCTTTCCTGTTTTGCTGAACGGGGATATAGATGATCTTTTGTTCCCATTGCCTGAACCGTTCCCGGGCTTCCCTGAAGTGATAAGCTTTTGGCTTACCGGAATGCGTGAGGCTGGATTCGGCGATCACAAAATGGTCCACCGCTTTATCAAGGTATTTCATCCGGAATTCGAGCAGCTCCAGTTCGTTGAAAAAAGTAAAACAATCAAAAACTTTCATACCAATAGATGCGGAAGGGTCAGCCACAAAAGTAGAGGATTGAAACAGGAATATGGAGAAGGAGCGAACCCTTATTTAACCAGAAGTTTTTTCACCGCTTCTTTGTAACGTAACAGGTAAAGACCTGCTGCGAAATGCGGCAGATCGATCCTGACCTGGTTACCGCGGATATACTGTTGCCATACGATCTTTCCCGAGATATCTGTGACCTGCAGGAGGCTGTTGGTTTCAAAGTTCCCGGAAAGGGTCACTTTACCGGCGGAAGGATTGGGGTAGATGGTGAAGTCACCGGCGGGTGATCCAAACCAGATCTTGCGGGTCTCCGAATAATAGACGGAGCCGTCTTTCTCCATAATTTTCAACCGGTAAAAATTATCGCCGATGGAAGGACTGTTATCAGGTGCGGCATATTTATATCGGGTATCCTCCGCCGAAATGGCCGGGAGACTTCTCCAGCTTCCATTAATCGTTCTTTTTTCGACAATGAATTCTTTTACAAGCGATGGATAATCTACCTGCCAGTTCAAAACCACGGAACGGTTAACTTTTTGCGCTTTAAAGAAAAGCAGTTTGGAAGGCAGGAGTAGCTGGCAATAACCGGCGGGTGAGGTGGAGCGGGAGAAATTGTAGTTCTCAAAACTTTGACCAAGACTTCCGGCAGCCCCGGGAACGGCTGCGTTGCAGCCCGCATTCCTGTTGAATTCTGCACCTCCGGCACCGCTATTGAATGCTATCGTTCCGGTGGGGTATGTGCCCGTACAATAAACAACGCCGCCGCTGCCGCCGCCGCCGCCGCCAAAACAACGTACAATTGAAATGTCATTATAAGAATCACCACCATTACCACCGTTGGCATTGATCGCAACATTGCCGGTATAATTGGTAACATGCATGATGATAGTGCCCCCGGCACCACCGCCACCTGCACCATCCGCTTGCGAGTCGCCACCTTTCCCGCCTCTTGCAGAAATTGAATACCCGTTACTGGTGAGATTATTGGCCCAAATAAAAACGATCCCGCCTCCATTACCTCCGTAATTGAATAATACGCCACCATTATTGGCATGGCCGGCACCGGCGCCGCCCCCCATAAATATTTTTACACCCGCCCATGAGCTTAATCTTTTGCCACCCCTTCCCCAATTATTTGCAGTGTTACATCCAACCGGGCCATTGCTGCTATTACCACCTCCGTTACCGCCTGCAGTAAGATTGGCGCCTCCACCACCGCTGTTATTATGATTATTTCCTCCGCCGCCCCCGTTAGCCGGGGCTCCCTTTCCGGAATTCAGGGTTACAGGAACATTCGCAACACCTTCTCCTTTATAAGCACCATTGTTTTGATCGGTAGCAGTGATATTGTAAGCGAAATTGATCCCCACCGGAGTTAAAAAACCACAAGTTCCGCTGTTCAAATAAAAGGCGCCTCCGCTATAGCCACTCGAATCAGCATATATCGGCGCATTTAATGTAATATCCTGGTCGGCAAAAATGGCGATGACACCACCCATTCCGGCAGCACTGTCCCAACTCATTGCCTTTACAGTGTCCGTGACATTAACAGAATAATATTCGGCAAACTGCACTAACTGTACTTTGGCGTTTACATCATAACTATTGAGCAGGTCGTGAAAGAGAAAAACGGAATCACCAATGATGTAACAGATCGTACCGATCTCATAATTACCGGCCCCGTTCAGGGCCGTGGTATCGCCAAATGCGCTTGAGCTGGCTGTTGTATTGATAGTGGCCCCCTTCATCTGCACCAGCATCACCAGGTTGTTTAAATTAAGACCCGTAGTGCTGGCCACCCTTATGCAGGATTTGGCCGGGAGGATCTCGACCACCCGGTGATAAGTATTTACGATCCCGCTTATATTCTGGGCATGAGAAAAACTGAAGCTGAATGCAAAAAGTATAAGAAGCCTGGTCCTTTTTTTAAGGACAGTTTTGAGCCTGTTTCGGTAGGGGCAGATCGGTTTCATCTGGTCAGAAAATTAAGAACATCTCCGGTCAATCGGAATAAGTAAAATCCACAGGCCTTAATAACTAGGGGAATTCAGAAATTACGAAACACTGCGGGATCATTTACTGAGTGTTTTATGCGTCTGATCGCAAAAGGGAGGCGTTTTGGTTTGCTTGCACATGCAAAACCATACTTCTTCCGCTTTATCAAACATCACCTTTACACTCCGGAAAGGCATGCCTTCGATCTTTTTATGGGAGCTGTCGCAAAAAGCCCCTTTTTCACTCAGGCCGCAACTGCACCAGGAATAGACCTTTCCCGGTTCCGGGATAAAACCGGTAGGTTCGCAGGCAGTCATTTTGGGCAGTCCTTCATTGGGTATGGTATCCATGTTCTTTATTTATGGGCGATGAATTGATAGAGGTTGAAATTTCCTTTCTGGTATAGCGCCTCGATCTCTTTTTTCAGTACTGCTTTATCAACATCCTTCATCCTTTTTTGTTCGATCAGGTAAAATGCTTTTTCCGCCAGCAACCAGAATGTGCGATCGGACACATGCGCTTTCTGCGACTGGCGCAGGATGATCTCCAGCAATTCGCTGATGCCCACTTTTTGCGAGGCGATGGTTTTTATAACCGGTACTTCGTGGTAATGTTTGCTAAAGGTCGGCGCCAGCATCTGCCGCAGGTTTTTTTCGAAAAGATCAGCATCGGGACGATCGGCCTTGTTCACCACAAATACATCGGCGATCTCCATCAGTCCCGCCTTCATCGTTTGCACTTCATCACCAGCTTCCGGTACCATCACCACTACTGTTACATCCGCCAGTCCCGCGATCTCGATCTCGCTCTGTCCCACACCCACGGTCTCCACGATGATATGATCAAATTGAAATGCTTTCAGCAGGTCTGTGATCTCAATGATCTTAGGGTGCAGCCCGCCCATTGATCCCCGGGTCGCCAACGAACGGATAAATACATTAGGATGGGTGTACCAGTCGCTCATACGGATCCGGTCGCCCAGAACGGCCCCGAGGTTAAAAGGAGAGGAAGGGTCCACGCATAATACCGCCACTTTTTTGCCCTGCCCTGCCAATAGCCCGATCAGTCCGTCCACCAATGTGCTCTTCCCGGCACCGGGAGGTCCGGTAATACCAGTGATCCTGGAGCTGGAAACGGGTAGCGACTGCAAAAGCGTTTCATAGCCGGGATGTTCATTCTCGACCAGCGAGATGGACCTGGCCAGCGCCTTTACTTCTCCCTGCTGTATTTGTTTTAGTAATTCCTGCCAGTCCATTGGCGAAGAGGATTGAAATGATTTGCCGGCAACTTACACATTTTATTTTGCACCCTGTATCTTGCAGACAGCAAAATTTGACGACTAATCATGCAACAATGGCGGGTATATACACTCTTTTACTGCATCATCGCCATGATGGCCGCCCTTTTCTTTTCAAGAGCGATGTTATCGGTTGTTATGATGCTTTTTGTAGCCGTATCCTTTTTACATAAAGAGCCGGTGGAACACTTGCGTCGTTTTATCATTTCACCTGTTTTGTGGGGGATGAGCCTGCTGTTCTTTCTCCCGTTATTATCCGGTTTGTGGAGCACGGATACGAAGCAATGGCTGGATACGGTCCGGATCAAACTCCCCCTCCTTTTTTTACCGCTGGCCTTTGCCGCGCCATTTTCCTTTTCTGCAAAAAGATGGAATGCACTCACCTGGATATTCATCCTGTTAGTTGTTGGCGGTACGATCTGGAGTTTTTTTAAGTATGCAGTGAATACGGCAGCGATCAATGAAGGTTACCTCAGCGCGAAAAGCATGGTCACACCACTGGGGAATGATCATGTACGTTTCAGCTGGCTGGTCAGTATCGCCATTCTTTCCTGCGGCTGGATGTATTTCCTGGGCGGGTTACGGTCCAGTATGAAATATATTGTACTGGCCGCCGCGGTCTGGCTGATCCTTTTTTTGCACCTGCTGGCGGCGCGTACGGGATTGTTTTCTTTTTATATCGGGCTGCTGATCGCTGTTGCCTGGCTGATCGGAACCAAATTGAGCCGTCTGTACGGATTTCTCCTCCTTTTTGTTTGCCTTTCGCTTCCACTGGTAGCCTATTATACCATTCCTACTTTTCAGAATAAAGTCAAATACTTCCGGTATGAATGGGAACATATTTCAGGTTCCGGATACCTGCCGGGTTCCAACGACGGGGTACGTCTTATTTCCATGAAAGCCGGATGGAACATTATGAATGAAAACCCGGTATACGGTGTTGGATTCGGGGATGTGATGGGGGCAAGCAGGGATTGTTACGCATCGGGCTATCCGCAAATGCTCGAGTCCGATAAGATCTTTCCTTCCAGCGAATGGCTAATGTATGGCGCGGGCTGCGGTATCCCGGGACTAATCATTTTCACTATTGTGATGTGTATCCCCTTTATTATAAAGACGAAGTACAGGGTATACTGGCTGATATTGAATGCAATGGCCGCCTTCAGTTTTATAGCGGATATCGGTTTGGAGGTACAGTTTGGCGTATTTATTTATTCCTTTATTGTTTTATGGTGGTGGAAACGGTCGGAACCCGAAAAGACCTAATATTTGCAGATCAGTATGCATCCCTTCTCTGTTGTGATCATATGTAAGAACGAAGCCGATGTGATCGGCGCCACCCTGCAAAGTTTGCAGGGGCTTACCGACGATATTATTGTGTACGATAACGGGAGCACCGATGAAACCATCAATATCGTAAAGCAATACCCCGTTCAATTACACCGGGGTAAATGGGAGGGATTTGGCAAAACCAAGACGAAGGCCATTGCCCTGGCAAAGAACGACTGGATCCTTGCCCTCGACGCCGATGAAGCCGTGGATGATAAGCTAATGCAAGCGCTTTTGCAATGGGAGCCGGAGAATGTAAACACCGTTTACGAGATCGCTTTCAGGAATTTCCTGGGTGACAGTTACCTGCGGTTTGGCGAGTGGGGAAGTGATCATCATATCCGGTTGTTTAATCGTATAACAGTTCACTGGGATGAGGCGCCGGTGCATGAGAACCTGGTATTACCCGCGGGTGCGGTGGTCCGCAGAATGCGGGGACATATCCTTCACCGCACGATGAAGGACCTGGATGACTATAAACGAAAGATGAGATATTACGCCGGTCTCGGTGCTGAAAAATATTTCCGGCTGGGGAAGAAGGCCAGTTGGTTCAAGCGGAAACTCTCTCCCGCATTCACTTTTCTGAATTATTATATTTTAAAACTGGGTTTTCTGGACGGACGTAACGGCTATACCAGCGCCCGGATGACGGCCTGGTACACTTCCATGAAATATGAGAAACTGAAAGAAATGCGGGATCAGTCAGCAGTCAGCAGTCGGCAGCCGGCAGTCGAGAGCCGGCAGTCCGGAGAGAGTTCTTAAATTTACAGCCGCAGACAACGAAATTTTCCATGACCAATTTCATTCCCATATTCCCGCTTGGCATTGTGGTCTATCCCGGTGAGAACCTGAACCTCCATATATTTGAACCGCGTTATAAACAGCTCATCACTGAATGTCATACTGCCAAAAAGCCATTTGGCATTCCTACGGTTATTGAGAAAAAAATGCAGGACGTTGGTTCACTCGTGGAAATAAAAGAAGTTACCGCCGTACATGTGAACGGGGAAATGGATATTAAAACAGTCGGGCTTCGTGTCTTCCGTATACTGGAAGTGATCAAAGAAGTGCCCGACAAACTGTACAGCGGCGCTATTGTGAATTACCCGGAAACACACGAGAAGGGCAACCCTGAACTGATGCGTAAAGTGATGAAAAGCATCCATGACCTCCATGAACTGCTGAAGGTGAGCAAAGACTTTAAACAAAAGGGCCATGAGATAAGATCCTACGATGTGGCGCATCATATCGGGATGTCGCTGCAGGAAGAATATGAATTGCTCGGTTTGCTGGATGAAAGACAGCGGCAGGAATACCTGAAACGATTTCTTGCCAAAGTGATACCGATGGTGGCGGGGATGGAGCAACTGAAGGAAAAAATAAAATTAAACGGACACTTTAAGAACCTGAGCGGGTTTGACCTGGGCAAATAACCAACTATAGAATCGCAAAATGATTACTACTCTTTGTTTTGATTTTGGCAATACCCGGAAAAAAGTGGCCGTATTCAGGGGTGCTGAACTGAGCGAAGCCATCACGCTGCAGGATGATTCTATGGAAACCATACGGCCGCTGATCAACCGGTTTCAGCCTGCTAAATCAATTCTTTCCTCCGTAATTGATCATAACCCTGAATTGGATGAATTGCTGAATACTTCTACTAAGTTTCACCGGCTGAGTCATCATACCCGTGTGGCATTCACCACGCCTGTAGGAAAACCTGAAACGATTGGCGCGGACAGGCTGGCGCTTTCTGCAGCGGCTGTTCATTATTATCCCACCAGTCACAACCTGGTGATCGGGCTGGGTACCTGTATCACCTATAACTTCATCAACAAGTACCACGAGTTCATCGGGGGCGGCATTTCACCCGGACTGGAAATGAGGTTGCGTTCGCTGAATTATTATACGGCCAAATTACCATTGGTAAAGGCCGACAGCAATGTGCCGCTGATTGGGTACGATACCACAACCAATATCCTGTCGGGGGTGGTGCTGGGCATGGCCAAGGAGATCGATGGCTTCATTGAAGCTTACCGGGAGAGGTACCGGAACTTTAACGTCCTCTTAACCGGGGGTGATATAGTGTATTTGGCTTCCCACCTTAAAAACAAGATATTTGCAGACCCTGATTTAATTTTTAAAGGTCTGTATG
>CAZEZE010000003.1:0-26413 GCA_964516445.1 uncultured Chitinophaga sp.
AAAGGATATAAAAATATCATTTACTTTTTTGGAGTGATAGCCCTTATCACCTTCATAGGTTTTTACAAAAAGTATTTTTCGCTGGCACCGGACTTTCCCGGACTCTTAAACATTCACCATTTTCATGCAATTGCACTGACTACTTGGCTGAGTATGCTCATCATCCAGCCAATTCTTATTGTAAACAACAAAATGACAGCCCATAGGTTGATTGGAAAGTTTTCATACCTATTGGTGCCTTTCATGTTTGTATCCATGATTTTAGTATATCACAATCAATATTTGCGTATGGTAAGTGAAGGCAAACCTGAAACAGAAACCCTTTCATTCGTATTTAGTCCAATGACAGACGCTATTCCGTTTGTAATCTTTTATCTGCTTGCTATATTTAATAAGGGAGTTACAGCAAGACATATGAGATATATGATTTCGACAGGTATCGTAATTGGTGGTCCAGGTTTGGGTCGCATCTTTATGACATGGATGGGTATGGACATTTTTGCTGCTATTGGACTTATTACTTTGATTACACTTTTGGTATTTGTCGGGTTTATCGTTTATGACAGAATTAAAAAGAAGCAATTCAGAATTAATCCATTTACAATTGCATTTATCATCTGGCTTATCCCCAACATCCTGATAATCTTCTTCCCAAATACAAACCTTTGGCAAAGTTTCGCAAAATGGATGATTACAACAATTTAGTTAACAATTGAATAATATGGACAAGGTAGCACGTACGTATATCAGGGTATTGCCAAAAGCGGGAGTGCCGAGCATCTATAACACATTTGTTCTTAACCGAGCTTTAGTTTTTCAAATCAACAGTAGTGCTGAATTTACCCCGCCTTCGGCAATACCCGAACCGTTAGCGGTCAGGCTATACCGACATTGCCAGACCCAACTACGTACTAAGAAATGAACCTGCAAGCCAACATTATATAATTTTGCACAGGCATGACATTAGAAGATTTGGGATATAATGATAAACTTGAAGAATTCAGAATTGAACACGACCTGACCAATTTTGATATAGGAAGAGTTATTTCAGAACACAGAGAGCGATATATTGTCAAGACAATCAAAGGAGAATTTGAAAGCGAGATAACCGGCACTATGCGTTTTGCTGCAAAAAACCGGGAAGATTTTCCAGCTGTGGGTGATTGGGTGGCACTGGCAACATATAATTCTGATTTTGCAATAATTCATAAAATACTGCCAAGATTTTCACTTATTAAACGACAGGCTGTCGGACAATTTGGGGAGATTCAGATTATAGCAACAAATATTGATTATGCATTGTTAGTACAAGCTGTTGACAGGGATTTTAATATTAATAGACTCGAAAGATATTTAATCCTATGTAATTCTTCAAATGTTAGTCCGGTAATTATACTTACTAAAACTGATTTAATAAATGAACTTCGGCTCAATCAAATTTTAGAAGACATAAAATCACGGATTAAAAATGTTCCGATTATTCCGCTAAGTAATGAAACGCAGATCGGATATGAAGCAATAAAAGCATTGATCAAGAAAGGAAAAACCTATTGTATGCTTGGTTCTTCCGGTGTAGGAAAATCCACTCTGTTGAATAATCTTTCCGGCGAAACCTTAATGAGAACTGATATAATAAGTCAAAGTACAAACAAAGGGAAACACATTACCAGTCATAGGGAATTAATTGTACTTGAAAATGGCGGTATTTTAATTGATAACCCCGGAATGAGAGAAGTAGGTATTGCAGACACAACAAGCGGACTTGAAATCACCTTTGATGCAATTATCAGGCTTGGCAAAAATTGTAAATTTAAAGATTGTACGCACACTAATGAGATTGGTTGCCGGGTAACAGAAGCAGTTGAAAAGGGAGAAATAGATATGGCCTCTTATGAAAATTATCTTAAAATGGAAAAAGAGAAAGCATATTTTGAATCAACAGTTGCTGAGAGACGGAAAAAAGACAAAGATTTCGGAAAAATGGTGAAGAATTATAAAAAGGATATCAATAGAAAAAAGTGACATTCAAAATATTCTTCTAAAGTTTCTATCGAGTATAACAATTGGCAAATACCATAATAAATTAAAAAGTCAAGAGAAGAAACCCAAACCGCTAACTAGCGGTTTTCTGATTTTTGAGCTGAAGAATGGAAATCCCGGCTTCCTATCGCTAATCACCTTCAGTCACGGCTGAAGGAACACAGTTGAGCTTTTGAAAATACAATCATCTTCTTATCTTTATCCGGCTGCGGTACGGGGCTGACGTAACACAGAATACCCATACATCAGAAAGCCTTTACGGTTGTGTGTCATACGACAGAACACTCTAATTACTTAACTTACCAAAACAAATAGCAGATATTACAGACGAAGAATATACAGATAATTCAACAAATATCCTATCAGACAATTCTCCTGATGAAATCCATTCCCTCTTCAACAATGAAAATGTTTTTAATACAAATAAAATGCGTATAAAAAGATCAATTTCAATGACGGTCATGATTATATTCATGACGTTTTTCGCCCGGGCACAACATATGGTTGGTGAAAAATGGGGTGGTGGAATAATATTTTTTCTTGACCCGGGAGGAATGCATGGTTTAATTGCCGCAGAAAGCGATTTGCCGGAAAAATATATTTGGAGTGTGGCAAAGGATGAATGCAGAAAAATCAGTTCAAACGGGTTTAAAGACTGGTATTTGCCAAACAAAGAAGAATTGAATTTGTTATACTTAAAAAGAGAGATTGTTGGGGGTTTTACCAGGGATTACTATTTGAGTGCATCAGAAGAAAATGACGAATTAATCTGGGTCCAGGGCTTTGCATCTGGCAGCCAATTATTCAATGTGAAGACCTATAAAATGCATGCACGTGCAATTCGTCGTTTTTAGCTAATTAGACTCCCTTCATGAAGAATTCTACAAATTGCTAAAGACCAAATATATCGTTTTTGAAAAAGGTTATTAAATTATTAGTGAAGTGAAAAAAAGAATATATATTAAAATTATTTCCTGGTCCATGAAGCAGATTACCCAATAAGTTAATCAAAGAGTTTATACCATACAGCTAACACAGGCATTTGGCAAAATTGGGGCCCGACAAGGTAACTTCGCCTTTTGTGCATTTATCGGCAATGGTCCGGGGCCGACCGTTATTTCCACAGCATTTTCGTAACTTCAAATAACCCCTTTTTAGGGCGATATTGGCCGGGCAAGCGGAATTCCAATTCCCCAATTTCGCAAATGCCCGCTCGTTAACGGTCATTGTAAAACGACCCATTAAACAGGATAAAAATGAACATTCAAGAACAAATCAAAGATTACATTGCTTCACAACCCGACACAAAACGTTCAGACTTTGAAGCTTTGCATAAAAGCCTGCTTAAAATATTTCCAAAAGGTAAATTATGGTTTTTAGACGGTAAAGACGACAATGGGAAAATTGTTACCAATCCTAATATTGGCTATGGACTTCTAAACATAAAATATGCTGACGGTAAATCCAAAAATTTTTACCAGGTTGGCATCAGTGCAAACACGACAGGAATTTCTGTTTATATTATGGGTATTCAAGACAAAAAGTATCTACCTAAAACTTATGGAAAAACAATAGGTAAGGCAAGTGTAACTGGTTATTGTATTAAGTTCAGGACACTTAAAGACATAAATATTGACATACTTGAAGCAGCAATTCGGGACGGTGTTAAGCAGACCTCTTAACCGATGGAAAGTCACAAACAATATAAGTACGACACACGGAGTAACAAAAAAAACAACGAACCGCTAACAAGGGGTTGGCGATAGCGGGGAGCAGTGCTTCGCAGACATATTTGTGCAAGGCGGATGTTCAGTTCTCCGAATAAAGTTTCGTGCTAAAACACCCCGCCATTGCAAAACCCCGAAACGCTTTGTTACATAAGAGAAGAACCAAATACTTTCAAAACACCAGCTATAATTGCAACACAGGCTGGATTTATATAACGGAATGAAGAATAAGAAAAGTCTTTACATAATTGTCTCAATCTCTATTGTTGTCGGACTATTACATTTCATAATTGGGCCTGACTATCAGGGGATTTTCAGGCATTTCATTCGTGGCTATTTACTTGACATTCTTCTACCTATGAATCTATACTTATTGCTACAAATATCCCTCAGAAAAAACATATCCGTTAATAAAGCCCGAATCACAGGCGCTTTGTTCACCTTTGCTTTTGGAACAATCGTAGAACTATTACAATTTTTTGAAATCGAATTTCTTGGCAGGACATATGACCCCTTGGATATATTAGTGTATGGAATTGGAATTGGATTAGGTATTACAATTGATTTGACAATTATTGACAAATTCGAAAAGCAACGACAAAAAAATGAATAATCACACCAAACAGCACTGGTATTGCAATAGCGGGCTGGAGTTTGAAGCAATCAGCAGCAATAATCCTATTGAATTGTGGTTCGGGCCCGACGAATAAATCTCAGCTTTAGTTCTTAAATTCAACTTTATATTTTCAATCAGCAGGGGCTGTGTGCAGTCGGAATACTAGTTCCCAACCTGCATAAAGCCCTGCCTGTTAGCCGAAACTAAAGTTTAAACCCAAAGTGCAGACAATGAGATCGGTCTTTTTATAAAAAAAATCCCTTTCCTGCCTATTATCTCGTTGACTGTATGTTGAGCTTGAACACCCCTGGAAACAAAAAGCAAGCAACAACCGGACAATTATGGCCAAAAACAAAACAACAGAAACAGAAGTCAACGTCATTGATTTCATCAACGCTTTTGCTGACAATGACCAAAAAAAAGCGGATAGTTTCCGCCTCATTGAATTAATGCATGAATGGTCGGGATTTGAACCCAAAATGTGGGGACCCACCATCATAGGGTTCGGCAGTTACCACTATAAATATGCCAGCGGTCACGAAGGAGACTGTCCGGTTATTGGTTTTTCGCCTCGAAAGTCAGCGTTTTCGTTATATGTATTCTCCCCTACTGAAGAAAACAAACACCTGTTAAACGACCTGGGAAAGTACAAAATGGGGAAAGCCTGCATTTATGTAAAAAAACTCTCCGACATCAATATCCCGGCTTTAGAAAAGCTATGCAAAACCTCTATCCAATACATCAACGACAATCACGAATGTGCCTGCAGGGAGAAGTAAAATCGGCGACTAACGAACGGCACCTGCCATACTGTGTTTTACGCAAGAAGTCCGACGGAACTATGCTCTGCTTCTATTCGTCGCCCTTCTCCGGAACGGGCAGTTATAGCCGTATCACTTTTTTATAATTCACATACATTCGCATCTTCAACAAGTTCAGGGCCGGGGACAGATCGTTATTCCCCCGCCAATCCCAAAGCCCTTCCGTTAGGGATGCTTGTAATAAAACAGAATAAATGAAAAGAATTTATGTTTTGCCACAAAGACACAGCGGCACAGAGAATCACAGAGAAACCTCCGTGTAGCTCCTTGTCCCTGTGCCTCCGTGGCTAATTTGTTAAACCATGTGCTCCTCAATCAGGCCAGATCGAAACGATCCAAATTCATGACCTTGTTCCATGCCGCCACAAAGTCCTGCAGGAATTTCTTTTTCGCATCCTCACATGCATACACTTCGGCAAGGGCCCTGAGTTCTGCGTTGGAACCGAAGATGAGATCGGCTCTTGTGGCCTTCCACTTCACTTCACCTGTTGCCCGGTCACGGCCTTCAAAAACCTGTTGTGCTTCCGATGTGGACTTCCAAACAGTTCCCAGGTCAAGAAGGTTTACAAAGAAGTCGTTGCTGAATGCCTCCGGTTTTTTGGTGAAGACACCGTACTGCGACTGGTCGAAGTTTGTATTCAGTACCCGCATGCCGCCAACAAGAACGGTCATTTCCGGCGCGGTCAGCGTCAGCAGTTGCGCCTTGTCGACCAGCATTTCCTCCGCGGCTGTAGCAGTACCCTTTTTGAGATAATTACGGAAACCATCCGCCGCCGGTTCAAGTACGGCGAAGGATTCCACATCGGTTTGCTCCTGCGATGCATCGGAACGTCCGGGTGCGAACGGCACGGCCACATCGTGACCGGCATTTTTCGCCGCCTTCTCGATACCTGCACATCCGCCCAACACGACCAGGTCGGCCAATGAAACCTGTTTTCCTCCTTTCTGTGTACTGTTAAAGTCTTTTTGAATGCCTTCCAGTGTTTCCAGCACTTTGGCCAGTTGAACGGGGTTGTTTACTTCCCAATCCTTCTGAGGAGCCAGGCGGATGCGAGCGCCATTGGCGCCACCGCGTTTATCAGAACCGCGGAAGGTGGATGCGGATGCCCAGGCTGTTGACACCAACTGTGATACCGTTAAACCTGACGCCATGATCTTGGCTTTCAGTGAAGCGATGTCGTTTTCATTTACCAGTTCATGTTTAACCGCCGGAACCGGATCCTGCCAGATAAGTTCTTCGGCTGGTACTTCTTTTCCGAGATAGCGGGCACGGGGACCCATATCACGGTGCGTGAGCTTGAACCAGGCGCGGGCAAAAGCATCCGCGAACTGATCGGGGTTATCGAGAAAACGTTTTGAAATTTTCTCATATGCGGGATCAAACCGTAAAGAGAGGTCCGTAGTAAGCATGGTAGGCGCATGACGCTTCGAAGGGTCGTGTGCATCCGGGACAGTATCCGCGCCCATGCCATGTTTCGGCTTCCACTGGTGGGCACCGGCCGGGCTTTTGGTCAGTTCCCATTCGTAACCGAAGAGGTTCCAGAAAAAGTTATTGCTCCATTTCGTTGGCGTAGTTGTCCAGGCACCTTCCAAACCGCTGGAAATAGTGTCGCCGGCATTACCTGTACCGAATGTGTTTTTCCAGCCGAGGCCCTGCTCTTCGATACCCGCCGCGGCAGGTACCGGACCAACATACTTGCCCGGATCGGCAGCCCCATGTGTTTTACCGAATGTATGCCCTCCGGCGATCAGCGCCACTGTTTCTTCATCATTCATCGCCATCCGTCCAAAAGTTTCCCGAATGTCACGGGCTGCCGCGATCGGGTCAGGATTTCCGTTAGGACCTTCCGGGTTTACGTAGATCAAACCCATCTGAACGGCCGCAAGCGGATTTTCCAGGTCGCGGTCGCCGGAATAACGATTGTCGCCCAGCCATTCCTTTTCTGAACCCCAGTAGATGTCCTGCTCGGGTTCCCAAACATCTTCCCGTCCGCCGGCGAAACCGAAAGTTTTAAAGCCCATCGACTCAAGGGCGCAATTGCCGGTAAGGATCATCAGGTCGGCCCAGGAAATCTTCCTTCCGTATTTCTGTTTGATTGGCCAGAGGAGTAAGCGGGCCTTGTCGAGGTTCACATTGTCGGGCCAGCTATTGAGCGGCGCGAAACGCTGGGTACCATTACCCGCGCCACCGCGACCATCGTGGATACGGTAAGTACCCGCGCTATGCCAGGCCATGCGGATGAAGAAGGGGCCATAATGACCGTAATCGGCCGGCCACCATTCCTGTGACCTGGTCATCAGGTCGAAAATGTCTTTTTTCACGGCATCCAGGTCGAGACTCTTAAATTCCTCAGTGTAGTTAAAGTTCTCTCCCATCGGGTTGGAAAGGGAAGAATTCTGGCGAAGTATGTTCAGTTTTAGCTGGTTGGGCCACCAGTCGCGGTTTCCCGTACCACCGCCGGCGCTTTGCCGGGTTACGGTACCGGTAAACGGACATTTGCCCTGCTTCGTGTTATTTTCCATAATTTAAAAATTGAGGTAAAAAATTACGTAAAAGATGTTGACCCGTTTATGATTTCCCACGGGCGACCGTATGATTTTAAACGGGTTCCAAAAATATAGCCCTGATGATTATAAATCTAATTGATTATTTTTATATTCATATAGTTTTTATCTATGACATTAACCCAATTGGAATACCTGGCCGCGCTGGATACCCACCGTCATTTTGCCGGGGCCGCGGGGCAGTGTTTTGTTACGCAGCCCACGCTCAGCATGCAGATCCTTAAGCTGGAGGAAGAACTGGGCGTTAAAATTTTTGATCGCACCAAACAGCCTGTCATACCGACCGAGATCGGTTCCGGGATCATCGCCCAGGCAAGGATTGTTTTACGGGAGGCCGGGATGATCAAAGAGCTCATCGACGAACAGAAGGATACCTTGTCGGGGGAATTGCGCATTGGCATCATCCCAACACTGGCCCCTTATTTACTGCCGCCGCTGTATAAATCCATCTGGGAAAAATTCCCCAAAATAGAGCTGGTCATCAAAGAATCGATCACGGAGGAACTGATCCGCGATTGTAAGAACAACCGCCTCGACTGCGCGATCGTGGTCACCCCGCTGAAAGACCCTTCCATCAAAGAGGATGTTCTCTTCTATGAAGAGCTGTATGTGTATGTATCGGAGAAAAATGCCTTGTCCCGTAAAAAGTACGTGCTGGCCAGCGACATCGACCCCAACCAGCTCTGGCTGCTCGAGGAAGGTCATTGTTTCAGGTCACAGGTACTGAATCTCTGCGAGCTCAGGAAAAGCAGCGATTTTCATTTCAAATATGAGACCGGCAATATAGAAACGCTCAAGCGGATGGTGGAAAAAAGCAATGGCATCACCATTTTACCAGAGCTGGCAGTAATGGAATTCAATAAGGCCCAGTTTAAATTGGTAAAACGGCTGAAGCAGCCCAGTCCCGCCCGGGAAGTAAGCCTGGTCACCCACCGCGACCATATCAAAACACGGCTGATCAAAACGCTGAAGGATGAAATCCTGAAGATCGTACCCGCGCCCATGCGGAAACTGCAGAACAAAAAAGTGATCGAAATAAATTACTGATCCTCCGCGGGTTGGTTTGCAGTGTTCCCGCTGAACAACCCGGCTTGTTCGGAAGGTTATGGGCGGGCGGAGGGGGCACAACCGCATCTGCAACTTTGAAAGGTATGTGTCCGGGTAAGGATGAGGGCAACCTTACTTCATTGCGGCAACATTTGTACTTTTAGTCAGCGCCGTCACTAACCGGAAGAACTTCATTTACCGCCACCTGCCGTCGCAAAGCCCTTCAATCAAACATGACAACAAGACTTACCTGTACCATATGCCTGCACACCGGCTTTCTGTTCTCAGCAGTGGCCCAGGTAAAAGAGGATTTCCGGTATCAATTGCAATACTCCGGCAATAACAGCGTTCACACCAAAATGATATACACCCCCGCGGAAAAGGACAGTACTACTTTCACCTATGGAGAGCCGATGTTTGGCGGTCAGCCAGATATCATTCATTGCATTGCCAATGTCAGGGTGTCCCCTCCTGCCCGGCTCCGGGCTGATGCCGCTGCCCGAACCTTTACCCTTTTTTTTTCTGGGGAAAAACCGGTAACCATTGAGTACGATATCCTGGACACGGGCACTGTTAAAAAAGATGTGCGAAAAGAATTGTTCCGGCCGATCATTCAACAGAACTATTTCTATTGTCATGGTGTAAACCTTTTCCTGAATCCACAGTTCCGTGATCCCGGGAAAAAAGCAGGTGTATCCATTAAGTGGACCCGCCGCCCGGAGTTTCCCCTTTTTTACGGGTTTGACCCGGAGAACAAGGGGAAAAAGAAAGCTATCAGTACCGTTGACTCGGTCATGTACAGCCTGATCACCGGGGCCAGCGACATGACGGTGGATCGGTTCGAACTGCACGGGATACAGAATTATATCGTGCTGCGCGGGGGACAAAAAGACGAATATAACCGGCAGGCGATCCGCAACTACTTTACCCGCTTCAACCAATCCATCCGAAAATACTGGGATGATTACAGTGACCGGTGTTTTTCACTGATCCTTCAGCCCTTCCTGGAAGCTGACCATAATATCGGGGGAGTGGCATTTGCCAATGGCTTCATCGGAAAATACAGGGCGGATACGATTGTAACAGCCCACAGGATTTATACCATCTCGCATGAAATAGGGCACCACTGGATCGGGCACCGGCTGGAAATGAATATCAGCAACCAGTGGTTTGGCGAAGGATTCAATGACTACATCACTTTCAATACGCTCTTTTCCGCGGGGTTGCTGACAGCCGGGGATTTTGAGAACAGGATGAATGATGTCTTTCAAGCGCATTATTCCAGCAGTATCCGAAATATCCCCAATGACAGTGTATTCAAAAATTACTGGAAAATGGGCGATTACAACAAACTGCCCTACCGGCGGGGATGCATCTTCGCATTTTATCTCGATAACCAGGTAAGGTTGGTCACCGGCGGGAAAAAAACGATCCGCAACCTGCTCTTGTCGCTGGCAGCATTCCGGGAAAAAAAACCTTCCAAATATGAGATCACGGTAGCTGATTTCATTGAACAGGCTTCTGCCTTCCTGCCCCAATCGCAGGTCGAATCAGTAATTGAAGAATATATCATCAAAGGAAACCCGATATCTTTCAGTAACGAAATGCTGATACCTGAATTCAGGATCAGTACCGAAAACGAGATCCCCCGTATCCGGATCAGCGATGAAAAAAATTTCATGGCTCTTTTTAAATACTAAAACCTGAAGAGATGAAAGAACCTTATGATCAGTCCCGGAGAAATATGCTTACCATGATGATGGGCCTGCCCTTCGCATCCCTGATGCAGGGGAACCAGGATGCAGGTAATTATATACCGGGGCCGCTGCCTGGTCTCCCTGACAAAGAGCTGTTTGACATTAAGGGCACTTATCTCAACGCGGCTTATTTACATCCGATGAGCAAGGGGAGCTTCCAGGCGATCGGCGCCTACCTCAATGAACGGCTGGTGAACGGGCAAATGCCCCGTTATAATATGGACGAGAACCGGAAGGAAGCGGCCCGTCTTTTTGCCAAACTGATCAATGCGGATACCGATGAGATCGCCTGGGTGCCGAGCACCATGGTGGGGGAAAATTGTATCGTGAACGGGTTATCGCTGCCCGGCACGAAGGGAAAGGTGGTAACGGATGCCTATCATTTCAGCGGTTCATTATATCTCTACAATGAACTGGCCAAACAGGGACTGGACCTGCAGGTGGTTCTTCCCCGTGATAACAGGATCAATCATGATGACCTTGACAGAGCCATTACTCCCGGGACAAAACTGGTGGCCATTTCCCTGGTCTCGGCTTACAACGGGTTCCAGCACGACCTGAAAAAAGTATGTGAGATAGCCCATGCGAAGAATGCACTGGTCTTTGCCGATATCATACAGGCCGCGGGAGCCGTGCCGATCGACGTGAAAGAATGCGGCGTTGATTTCTGCGCCAGCGCCACTTATAAATGGCTGATGGGTGATTTCGGCGCCGGGTTCCTGTATGTCAGAAAAGACAGGCTTCCCTTATTGAAAAGAAGCCAGGTCGGGTACCGGCAGGAAGCTGCTTTCGTTTCCCATGTTTATCCCTTTGATGAACCGGGCAACACGATATTTGAAACGGAAAGCAGGAAAGATACCGGCGGTCATTTTGAAGTGGGCACCCTGGCCAATGAAGCCATACCAGCGATCCGTCATTCACTGAATTACCTGCTGAACACCGGCGTGGCCAGGATCGAACAATACAGGAAGCCCATGCTGGACCTTTTGCAGCAAAAATTACCGGCCATGGGCTTTCTGCCGCTGACGCCTCCGGATTCAACATCGCCGATCGTTTCCTTTGCGTTTAAAGATGCCTATGTAAACCTGAAACCGAAAATTGATGCAGCCGGTATCAACATCCAGTTGTATAAGAACAGGATCCGCATTTCTCCTTCTGTATATAATGATATGGAGGACATCCAACGTCTTCTTAAAGCGCTTTCATGATACCGTACAGGGAACATATTTTGTTATACCCGATCCAGAATGAGGAAACATAACCCACTCATACCCGGAAAATTCTACATGGTTACGCTGGCAAAACTTTTGCTGGCATTTTCAGCATCCGGGCAAGCGACTTCCGGCCCAACACAGAGAGTGGCACTTTCCAGGCACCAGGGAACATACAACGATCAGGTTGTCAATTATACGGCCCAGGTGAAAGAATATTTTTTCAGTGCCGACAGCAACCGTGCCCCCGCCGTTTCTGCCATGGCGACCTCGTACATAAAGCTGAACATTCCTTCACCGGTTTCACGACCGGTGCTTTTTATTTTTAATGGAGGTCCCGGCGCTTCTTCTTCTCCCTTGCATATGAATGCCTTTGGTCCCTGGCGGATCCAACGCGGAAAAGACAGCAGTACACTCATTGAAAATCCTCACAGCCTGCTTGACATAACGGATCTTGTCTTTATTGATCCCCCCGGAACAGGCTACACCCGTGTATTTGATTCCACCGGGGCCGCCTTTTACTGGGATGTAAAAGGCGACGCGCAATTATTCCTGGACATCATTAAACAATGGAGGGAAGAACATAACCGGTCGTCATCCCCTGTATTTCTATGCGGTGAAAGTTATGGTACCACCCGTGCCGCGGCCATGCTTGGACTTGCCAAAAACCTTCCTGTTTCCGGAGCTATCCTTTTAGCCAGTGTTTTTGATTTCAGTATCGTTGCTCCTGCTCCCGGCAATGATATGCCCTATATGCTTTACCTGCCGGGGATGGCATCCGTGGCATGGTATCATCATAAACTGGATAAGAAGATCAACAGTACGGAGCAGGCTTATACCGAAGCAGTTGCATTTTCACTGAACGAATACCTTCCGGCGCTGGCAAAAGGAATACATCTTTCCGAAAAAGAACGGGAACAAATAGCAGTCAAACTTTCCGCGTTTACAGGTCTTCCCCAACAAACCATCCTGGAAAAAGACCTGCGGATCACCCCGAAGGATTTCCAGTTGCTTTTACTGGCCAAAGAAGGAAAACGGGTAGGGCAACTGAACGGGCAGATCACCGGTCCGCTTCATAACCCGGGGGCAAAACCACCCTTTGACGATCCCTCCATGTCGTTCACCCCTTCCAACCGGGGAATGGTTGGGAAATATTTCAATGATGTACTCCGGTTCGCGGATTCTGCTACTTACCGGACACTGAACCTCGATGTGAACAGCCGGTGGAACTTTTCTTATATGGCGGAAGAATTTGGATACTGGACCGTGGCCCCGGGGATCATAAAAGCCCTGAAAGATCAGCCTCACCTGAAGTTATTGGTTGCAGGCGGTTATTACGATCTTGCCACGCCGGTCTATGCCGCCCGGTATGTACTGGAACATATCGGGGTGCCTGCCGGCAGGGTAACTTATGCCAATTTTCCAACAGGACATTCCATTTTTGAAAAAGAAGAGGAATTAAAAAAACTGGCCGGCCTGATCCGGGTATTTATAACTGATCAAAACAAAAAATAACCTGTTGACGGAACCCTTACGTATTCGTAAAACTGAAGATCGCATGCCCAGGCTTACTATTTTATATACCATTTTATTCCTGTTTTTCCCGGTTTGTCTTTTTTCACAGCCTATCAATACGGTCACTGATTTTTCCAGCGTTGACAGCGCGGCAAGAACTGTTAAGTATAAGAATGACATCAGCCAGCTTACCAACGACCTGGTAAAGCCTTATTCCCGGCCACTTTTCCAGGTGAGGGCTATTTTTATCTGGATCACGGAGAATATCCGGTATGACTATAAGTTTATGAACAAGGGTAAGGAAATAAAGATACCAGATTGCAAGCCCGGGATTGACTGCGGGCAAATGCTGATTGAATGGGAAAACAATTATTTAAAACAGGTCATCCGGCAGGGAAAGGCCGTGTGTGACGGGTATGCAAGGCTTTTCAGAAAAATGTGTGACATCGCCGGGATCCGGTCATCGGTCATTTCCGGCTATACCAAAACAAAACCTTACCAGGTAGGGGTGGCGGGCCCGGTGAACCATGCCTGGAACGCAGTGTGGGTTGACAGTGCCTATCATTTTGTGGATGCCACCTGGGCGGCCGGTTATTGCGAAGAAGATGAATCCACGGGTAAATTGCTGAATTTCCAGAAGCGGTACGATAACTATTACTGGTTCACGCCTTTTCATGATCTTGCCCGCAACCATTATCCCAAAGAAGGCAGGTGGGTGTTTGAACCCAACTACACCAAAGAAAAATTCGCGAACAATCCCTGGATCTCCCCGGACATCATCAGTGATATCCGGTTAGTTACGCCCGGTACCGGTGTTATCCATGTTAAAAAAGGAGATACCATTCATTTTAAATTCACCTACACCGGCATCATTGAAATACTGCAGATCAATTCAAACATTTTCCGCAATCCCGCCATTACCAAAGAAGAAAAAGTATCCCGGCGGAGATCAAAGATGGTAACCGATACCCTTGCCCTGAAAAAACAACGGTATATTCCTTTCATAAAATCCGGGGATACGTATGAATTTGATCATATCGTTACCGATAACTCGCTGTATTACCTGGAAATTCTGCTGCATTACCGGCGTATAATGCGATTTAAAATAATTGTTGCTAAAGAAAATTGATAATTAATTTACGGTTGTATAAAAAGTAAACAAGGGACGTACAACGAAGCCGGTTAACTAATGCCCTGCTTCAAGTGGGCCGGAACCCTCAGTTGACGGCCGGAGATATGCACCTGATTTTGTAGCTTTATTACAGCCCGGCATTGACCAGGATCCTTTTCACCATTCATACCCGGGTTACACAAGGGATGAAAGCTTCAAATAATAATATTTCACTTTATAAAGCTTTACAGGAAAGCGTTGGTAGTTATTTTACAACCACCGGGATAAGCCGCTATGCAAACCGAAGCTTCTGGATCAAAATGACGGTGATCGGTTTTGCCATTATGGCTGGCTATTGTTTGCTGCTTACCATCGGTGAGAGATCTTTATTGATTGTTCTTGCCTGCTACCTGTTTATCAATTTCGGATCCACGCTTTTTGTGGTCAATGTGGCCCATGATGCTTCTCACCATTGCATTTCCCCAAAAAAGCGGGTCAACCATTTCCTGAGTTTTTCCTGGAATATTATTGGCATCAGTAAATACCTGTGGGATATCCAGCATCATTTTTCCCATCATAACCATACGGGTGTCCCGCACCGGGATGTTGATATCTACGAGACTCCCTGGATCCGCTGCAGTCCCACCCACCGCTACCGCCGGCATTTCAGGTACCAGCATCTGTATGCTCTCTTCCTGTATATGCTGTTCGGCATCTTTGTCATTTTTGTGAAAGACTTTATCATGCTGTTTTCGGATAAACTAAAACCTTATGGCGTGAAAAGACTGCCCCGGTTTTTTGTTGTACAGCTCCTTATCACAAAACTCGTGTACATTTTCATTAGCCTTGTCCTGCCCGCACTGGTATTACCCTTTGCCTGGTGGCAGGTTTTGTTCATTTACCTTTTTACCTTATCAATCAGCAGCGGATCGATGCTGGTCGTACTGGTGATCCCGCATGTCAATGAATATGCCGTGCGGAATGAAAAAGTGGTTTTGATAAAAAACCAGGATGATTGGGTGCTGCAGCAGTTACATTCCAGTATTGACAGTTCTCCCGGCAGTAAATCGCTTAGTTGGATACTCGGCGGCCTGAACACCCACCTTATTCATCATTTATTCCCGAATATTTGTCATGTACATTTCCGGAAGCTGACCCATGTCCTCCGGCAAACACTGGCGGTACGGGGCGTACCATATATAGAAAGAAGCTTTCTATCCGGCGTGACCGATCATTTTAAATTTCTCAAACGAATGGGACTGAAGCCGGAGGGATCAGAGGAAGTAAATATTCATTCATCCTGTATACCCAACAAACTGCTGGAGTCCGCCGGCTGAATCAATATAACCGGATTCAGGCAGTAACAGTTTTTGCTGCATATTTACGCATGAATTCCTTTTTGGAATCATGATACCCCGAAACAATACCCAATTTGTACATGCAGTAGATAAAAACCCAGGGCAGGTCAAGCTGGTAAGGAAGGAAGCCGGTACGGGCACTGGAAGGATATAAGTGATGATTGTTATGCCATTCTCCGGCAAGGATGCCCGGTCTTACCTGGTTGACAGAGAGATTGCTCCGGTCAAAGTCGATACCATCCCTGTGTTTGTGATTCCCCTTCCCGTGACCTGTATAATTAAAGGTCCGGACCGTGATGAACCAGAACAATGCGGCGCTGAACATGGCAGAGGCCAGTCCCGGTCCGCCGATAAGGTAAAAGACAGTGAACCAGAAGGACCAGTTAAGTAGCAGGAGCGCTATTGTATAAAAAGGCGAAGCAACCGATCCCCATTTGCCATACTGCCGGTAAGTATTGATCGGGATCCCTGTATGACCCATTAACCGGGTCGCTGTTTTGTAATCTGTTTCCCCGAGATCCTTTGAAATACACTGGTGGTTTACCTCGGCCAGCATGCAATACAGGAAACCGCCCCGGGCATTATAGGGATCTCCCGGCAGGTCGGATTTTGCGTGATGCACCATATGCGACAACACATAGATCTCTTCTGGAACCGTTTTAATCACGAGGTTTTGAATAAGAAAACGCCAGAACGGGTGACTGAACTGAAAGGCCCGGTGTGTACAATAACGATGCAGCCAGACGGTGGTGTGAATGCTCATGAAAAACATACTGTATATCAACAGCAGGATGGTCAGTGGCCAGGAAAAATACCAGGCCAGGTAGATGTATAAGAACGGGATCATACCGGCTATCAGCAACCAACTGGCCAGCGATATCCAGTTCTTCCTTGTTTTAAAAATATTGACTCTGGAAAATGCCTCGCGGAATAATTGCCGGGTTGTAGGTTGCACCAGCCTCCCCTCTTTATCAGCCCAGCCATAGGAGGGCTCCTGCAGTATTATGTCCACGAAAGCCATAAATGTGTTTATGAATCGATCCCTGTAAGCTTCTGCAATTCTCTTGTCCCAATTTAATGAAATATCAACGTCTCCGTATTAAGTCATTAAAAAATCAATTAAATATTATTTAACTTCAGTTGGCCGGCAGTGGTTGAATAATAATAACAGTGGTTAACCCGGGACTGGTCAACTCTTAAGTAATTCTGGAATGAAAAAACTGATCTTCCGGTTCAGGGAAAAAGTGAAATTCAGGCTGTTCAGGCCAGTCCTGCTGAAGATCGGGGCCTGGATGGGAAAATATTCCACAGTAGGTGATCACCCGGTTTTTGATAACAGCCATTTCCCCTGGACAACAATGCTGGAAAACAACTGGACTGTCATCCGGAAAGAACTGGAGAGCGTACTTGCCAGTCACAGCAGGCTGCCCAGCATACAGGATATACAACAGGAACAAAAAGTGCTGAACCAGGACAATAACTGGAAAACCTTTTTTCTTTACGGGTTCGGGATCATGGCAACCCTCAATTGCCGGGCCTGCCCTTTCACCACCTCATTGCTGGAGCAGATCCCGGGAATGAAAACCGCATTTTTTTCCGTACTCTCTCCGCGGAAGCATATCCCGGCGCATAAAGGGATCTTTAAAGGGATCATTCGAAGTCACCTGGGTTTGATCATACCCGGCAAGCCGGGCGATTGCGTGATGAGGATAGAAAAAGAAAATATTTACTGGCAGGAAGGGAAGGCCGTCGTTTTTGATGATACGTATGAGCATGAAGTATGGAATAATACGGATGAAGTACGGGTGGTATTACTGTTAGATGTGATCCGGCCCTTCAGATCCCCGCTTTCATTTATCAATAACGCGATTGTCAGGCTGATCGGGAATTCCTCCTATGTAAAAGAAGCCATGCAGAATCACAGGAAGTGGGAAGCTGATTTTTATTCCAGGCCGGGGGTTGCTTACCCGGTACCCCAAAATGCCACAAGCTGAATCAAGCAGTTAAGGAGTGTCTCATTTTGGGTCTCACGCAGAGAGCGCAGAGTACGCAGAGACTTTAATTCAACCACATACTCTGCGTTCACAGCGCTCTCTGCGTTATTTTTCTCGCGGCGCTCGCTGCAAATACATCGTGAGTGCTGCAAGAAATAATTAAAGGTATCTCTGCGTGATTGGTTCTCGCAGCGAACGCTGCGATACGCCGTGAGCGCTGCGAGAAATAACTAAAAGCTCTTCGTGGAATAATTTCAAACTCAGCATAGCCAAAAGCCCCTGCTTTTCCTTCTTCATAAATTTTTCCGACCTTTAGGACAAGATGAGTTTAACGAAGAGAAAGGCAAAGTTTTATTACCTCAGTTTTTTACATCACGATTTCAAGGCCAGTATCACCGTATTTTTTGTGGCGCTGCCACTATGCCTCGGTGTGGCGTTGGCCTCTAATGCCCCGGTTTATTCCGGATTGATCGCCGGAATCATCGGCGGGCTGGTCATTACCCTGATCAGTAAATCGCCGTTAAGTGTAAGCGGACCGGCGGCGGGACTTACTGCCATCTGCGCCTCCGCCATCACCGGGCTGGGATCGCTGCAGGTCTTTTTCCTGGCCGTATCACTGGCGGGTTTATTGCAATTATTGCTGGGAGTGCTGAAGCTGGGCGGCTTCACCCATTTTATCCCTTCGGCCGTGATCAAGGGCATGCTGGCGGCCATCGGCATCATCCTTATCTCCAAACAGGTGCCGCTGCTGATCGGGTACGACAAACCCGATTTCTGGCGCAACGAACTGTTCAATATCATTACACTGGATCACGGTTTCAGCCATATCAAAAGCCTGTACCACAGCTCCTCGGCCGGCGCCATACTCATCGCCTTGCTTTCCCTGCTGCTGCTCATCGTTTGGAAAAAAACATTATCCAAAAAGATCAGTTTCCTCCCCACTTCTTTCATCACTGTTTTGTTCGGCAGCCTGCTGGCCTGGTTGTTCAGTTTATACTTCCCTAACCTTGCGTTGAAGCCAACGCAGTTCATCAACATTCCCGGAAATGTATTTAATGAGATGCAATGGCCGGAGGTTGACAGGCTCTTCAGCAATACGGAGATCTGGAGAACGGCTGTCATCATATGTTTTGTAGCGTCGCTGGAAACGCTCCTGAGCCTGGAGGCCATTGATAAACTGGATCCCTATAACCGCATCAGTCCGCAGAACAGGGAACTGGTTGCCCAGGGAACGGGTAATTTCCTCAGCGGGCTGCTGGGTGGATTGCCCATCACGGCGGTCATTGTAAGAAGTTCGGCCAATGCCGAAGCGGGTGCCAGAACAAGGATGTCTTCTTTTGCACATGGCGCCTGGTTGCTGTTGGCGGTCCTGTTCGCGGTGAGTATCATCAGCCTCATCCCGTATTGCGTGCTGGCTGTGATACTGATCCGTACCGGTTATAACCTGGCCAAACCAAAAATGATCCGCGCGGTGTACAAACAGGGAAGGGAACAGTTCCTGCCTTTTATCATAACTGTGGTGGCCATCCTGTTCACGGATCTGCTGATCGGCGTACTGATCGGTGTGGGATACTCCATTTATTTCATTATCAAACATACGTACCGGGCAGGTTTTGTGCTGAAAGAAAGAACCGAGGGTCACAGCAAACATTTTACCATTGAAATGGCATTGAATGTAAGTTTCCTGAACAAGAAAAGATTCCTGGAGATGCTGGATAAAATCCCCGAATATTCCATTGTGGAGATCGACGGCAGCGACAGCGTGTATATCGACCAGGATATCCTGGAGATCGTTCATGATTACAAATCAAAAGCGCATAACCGGCATATCCAGCTGCTCCTGAAAAATATTCCCGAAGTGGAAACGATTGAGCTTCACTAAAGAAAAATTATTTCCCCGGCACATTATCCTTCCAGCGCCAGAGATAGAGGCAGGCATAGGAACGGTAGGGCGCCCATGGTGCAGTAATTTTTGTAATGGCCGCCTGCAATGTTTTTTTCTTCCGGTTCTTTAGCCCGTATAACCCGATGACCGCCTGCTGCAGGCCCAGGTCATCCATGGCAAACACATCTTCCCGGCAAAGGGCGAACATCAGCAGCATCTCCGTGGTCCAGCGGCCCACCCCTTTGATCTGCGTAAGGTAGGCGATCACAGCTTCGTTATCCATCTTCGACAGTTTCCGATGGTCCATTCCCTGCTCTATTTCAAACCGGGCCACATTCTGTATATAATTCACTTTGGCATTGCTCAGGCCGATGCCCCTCAGTTTTTCAAAGGGAGTATCGACGATCTGCTGCGCTGTGGGTGTTTTGCCACCGTATATTTTAAGGAAGCGTTCCCGGAGTACATTCGCCACTTTGGTGCTCAACTGCTGGCTCATGATGGAGTAACACAGATAAAGGCAGAGATCCTTCTGCTTCTTCAACTCGAATGTACCATGCTGTTCGATAAGCCCTTTAATCTTTTCATCCCTTGATAGATGGGAAACATAATGCATAGAACCAATTTGACCTGTTTGACTTATTTCACCCCCGGTTGCGTCAACTTCCATCCTGACTTTGCTTTTTCTGCGTCCACTATTTTCTTTACATCCTCCAGCAATTTTTTAGCATCATATACAATGCCGTCTTTGATGGTATATTTTACACCGCCTTTTCGTGTCACTTCATTTTTCTCATTGAGGTGCACTGCTCCTGTTCCGTAGAGGTATTGAAGGTTCTGCAGGGGATTGGCGTCAATGACCACGATATCTGCCAACTTGCCCACCTCAACCGAACCAATCTCTTTTTCCATTCCCAGCGCCTGTGCGCCGTTAAGTGTAGCGGAGCGGATGACCTCAAGGGGATGGAAGCCTGCTTCCCGTAGCAATTCCAGTTCGCGGATATAACCAAAACCATACGTTTGATAGATATAGCCGTTGTCGGAACCTGTGGTCACCCTTCCGCCACGGTTCTTGTATTCATTCACGAATATCATCCAGAGCCTGTAATTCTCTTTCCACGCGATCTCCTGTTCTGTTCCCCAGTTGAACCAATAGGAACCATGAGAATCGCGGCTGGGTTCAAAGAATTTCCACAGAGAGGGCAGCGTATAAGTCTCGTGCCATTCGGCACGGCGGGTCTTATGCAGGTCGCGGCTAGCCTCATAAATATTAAAGGTGGGGTCCAGTGTAAAATCAAGGGCCAGTAATTCATTCATCACTTTATTCCAGTGTTCACTGTAGGGAGGTGCCGCCTGCTTCCATAATTTCCCCGCTTCCTCAAAGCGGTGCTGTTCGTTGGCATAGTTATATTCGGCCGGGTAGTTCTGCACGGTCCTGTCGGTGAACAAAGCCTCAGGCAAACCATACCAATGTTCCATTGAAGTGAGGCCCGCCCTGGCGCTGTTGAGTACATTCCATCTTGCAACAGACATTTGCGCATGATGACAACAGGAGCGAAGTCCAAGCCGCTTATTCTCCTTTATGGCAGCATCCATGATATCAGGAGGTGCGCCAAAGAATTTTATACCATCAGCTCCCTTCTTCGCGTTTTCCCTCACCCATTCGATCGCCTGCCCGGGTGTGGTGATAGATTCTTTTGCACCCATGCCAAATGCTGTATATGCTAATATGCGCGGAGCCGTGATCTTGTTCGCCGCGCTGAGCCGTTTTTCTTCCAGCGTCCAATCCAAACCATTTCCGGCGGAAGGATCACGTATCGTGGTAATGCCATGAGCCAGCCACAACTTAAATACATATTCCGCCGGTGTACCCTGTTTCTCGCCACCGATATGACCATGCATATCCACAAACCCCGGCAGAGCATACATTCCATCGCACAGCAGCTCTTTTCCACCCTCTTTTAATTTTGGCCGGTTCTTGCCGGGAGGCATCCCGGGACTTCCTGCACTGGCTACCTGCACAATGCGGTTCTTTTCAATGACAATATCTACTGGCCCGATCGGAGGGGCGCCGTTGCCATTGATAAGTGTTACACCACGGATAATGAGTTGCGAATAGGGTCCATCGCCGTCATTTTTTTCAGGTGCCTTGGTGATTTGGGCCAGCAGGATGGAAGAAAATAAGATAGTCGTGACCAGTGAAGCAAATTGTTTTTTCATGAAAAGCGGAGTGGTTTGAAACAAACAATTTACTGAACTTAGGGGAAACTGACAATTGGAAATAGACAATAGGCAATGGCGTGCTGATGCAAGGCTCCTCCCTTTTTTCACTTTTTACTTATATCACAGGAAAAATCTTCAATCCTCTCTGATTACCTTTTACTATTCACGATTCACGATTGACGATTCCAGGAATGACCCATATGCTTTCCGGTTCCCATTGACCATTCACTATTGACCATTCACGATCACGCTTCCGCCCACAACTTAAACTCCGCTACCCTGTCGCGGCTCACCACCATTTCTTCAGAGGGCCCGTGTCCTTGTACGGATAACTTCAGCCGGCTGTTATAATAAGGTTTCACCTGGCGGATGGCGTTGATGCTTACAATAAAGCTGCGGTTGAGCCGGAAGAACTGACGGGGATCGAGTAATTCGGAGAGTTCCTCCATTGTATGGTCGGCCACATACCGATTGCCCTCTTTATCCACCAGGTAAACGATTTTATTATCTGCCTGGAAAAACCCGACCGATTCAACAGGGATAAAGAACAGCCGCTGACCAACCTTTCCCAGGAACCTTTTTTTATAACGCGGTTCCTGTAACGCCGGTAAGAGTCTGTTGAGTTCTGCAGCGGAGATTCCGGCGGATAATGACCTTAATTTATTGATGGCCGTGGCCAGCGATTCCAGGGTGACCGGTTTCAGTATATAATCGATGCTCATCAATTTAAAGGCATCAAGCGCGTATTGATCATAGGCTGTGGTAAAAATGACGGGGCGGTCATAATTTACCTGCCTGAAGATCCCGAAGCATTGCCCGTCTGAAAGGTGGATATCGAGCAGCATAATATCCGGGTGCGGGTTTTGCTTCAGGTACCGGACTGTCTCTTCAATGCTTTCCAGGCAGGCCACCACTTCGATGCTCTCATCGTAGCTTTTCAACAGGGTCTGCAATCTTTCAGCAGCCAGTTTTTCATCTTCAACAATTACAACTTTCATATCATTCAGTTAAGGTGCAGCAAAGGAAGGTCCACTTCAAAGGATTCGGCTGTTTTACGGATCAGCACATCCCTTCCGCAGATCAGCTGATACCGTTTCCGGATATTCTCCAGTCCAATTCGTGTCGAGGGTTCCGTCATACTCCTTGGCTGCAGGTTGTTTTTCACGAGCAGCGACTGGTCGCCATTGGCACGAATTTCAATATGCAGGGGCCTGCTCCGGCTCACTACGTTGTGTTTGATGGCGTTTTCGATCAGCATTTGAAGAGCTGCCGGGACTACGTGCCTGTCACGGAAGTGCTCCCCGATGTCAATATTCACGGATAGTCCTTCATCAAACCGTTTGTGCAGTAAAAAAAGATAGGGCTGAATAAAATCCAGTTCCGATCGCAGATCCACCAGCTCTTTTTGCTGGTTGTTCAGGATGTAACGATATACTTTGGAAAACTCCTCAATGAACCTGTTGGCCTCGGGGTTGTCTTTGATCACCATCCCCGACAGTACATTCAGGTTATTGAAAAGGAAATGCGGGTTGACCTGGCTTTTGATCAGTTGTAACTGCGCCTGTTCATTGTTCTTGCGAAGCTCTTCTGCTTCACTCCATTTCTGCCTGTACTCCCTGAAAAAGAAAAAGATGGCATTTACCAGGTGCAAAAAAAGATTGATCAGCGTGGCATAAATGATATTCAGCTTTAGCGGGTTCCAGTTCTGTTCCCAATTATAACTGTAGCCAATTCCGCCCACGGCGAAAACAACGACAAATGCCGCCGCTACGGCGATAATATTTCCGGCAATAAAAAACAAGCCGAGAAAACGGAATTTGTTCCGGGAAGCCCGGATCTTTTTTTTCAGGTACGGCTTGATCAGCCGGTTACCCTCCCAGGTGAGCCAGGTAACTCCCAGCACCGTCAGGAGTGCATGGTACCAGGCCACATCAATATTAAAATAGAAATAAACCTCGCAAAGAAGAGTATTCAAAAAGGCATACAGGCCCAGTAGTACAATAAACAAATACCTGTATGGATGATGAAACAGCATGACAACGTAAATTAAGTCAGTCCCGCTGCCGCACGGGACTGACAAGAGTTCGCAGAGGGATACTGTTATGCTGATTTATGGCAACAATACCCTGTCGATCAGGTGTACAACACCGTTCCGGCACACAATGTTCGTAGCCGTGATATTTGATATGTTGCCACCGTTTCCGCTGCCCAGGATACTGGGGCCGCCACCGGCGCCATTGGTCAGGTTGATAGTGGTGTTTCCACCCGCAAGCATTGGTAATGAACCATTTGAGAGGTCAGAGGAAAATGCCCTTCCCCCCCTTACATGGTAACGCAATACGGCAAGCAAAGTACCCATCGGGATCTGGTTGATATCGGTAAGGCTCAGTGCGCTAAGTAATTGTGTAAAAGCAGCATTGGTCGGGGCAAATACGGTAAGCGTGGCGCTGCCTAGTGTACCGGCCAAAGTTGGGTCGCCGCCCGGTGCGGTAGTTGCTCTTGTAACAGCCTTTACCAGTGAATCCAAGCCACCGGCTACTGCTGTTTCCACAATATTTCCGGCAGGTGGTGTAAGTACACGGCCAATTACGTGGATCACGCCGTTATCCGCACCAACATCCGCCGTAGTGACTTTTATCCCGTTGATATAAACCCCCGATGCATTTTTTGTTACGAACACCGAGTCGCCGCTTGCAGTGGTCACTTTTGCATTGGGGCCAGCGGGAACATCAGCAGCAAGGATCTTTGCACCGATAGTGTGGTACAATAAAATGTTTGACACCTGTGCCTGCGTAAGTGAATTAAGCACAGCCCCGGTAATGCCCGATTCAGTAAATGCTGCATCATTTGGCGCAAATACCGTGAAAGGACCAGCTCCGCTGAGTGTGCCCTGCAGGTTTGCTTTGAGTACAGCAGATTCAAGCGTGCTGAAACTAGCATTGCTCACTACCACATCTGTTATCGTATTGGATGCAACAACATCATCGTCCTTATCACATCCGGTGAATATAACCGGCAGGCCGAATGCCCCGAGGAGGATCGTTTTACGAAAGAAATTTTTCAGTTCCATATCTTATTGTTTTGTTTAAGCTTATAACAGCGTCAAAATAAAAGGGATATGAAACCGGGAGCCGGCCGTTACAATACGGGAGTGAATCGTTGGAATTGGGGAGCGAAACGTGTTTAACGGGGGGCAGCAATAGGCAATGGGCAATTGGATTTCGAAAGGGTAAAGGTCGTTTACTGAAATTGTCAATGGTCAATCGTGAATGGTGAATGGGACTCTGAAAGCAAATGGGTCGTTTCCTGGAATCGTGAATCGTCAATCGTCAATCGTGAATGGGAACCGGAAAGCACATGGGTCGTTTCCTGGAATCGTGAATCGTGAATAGTACAAGATAATCAAAGAGCATATAAGATTTTTCCTGTGAAATAAGTAAATAATGACAAAAGGGATGAGCCTTGCATCAGCACGCCATTCATTATTCACCATTCACTATTCACCATTCATTACTCCACGCTCCAGCTCATTCCTCCTCCCTTCTCATCTTTCAGGAGGATTCCTAGCCTGGCCAGTTCATCCCTGATTTTATCAGAGGTAGCGAAATCCTTTTTGCTCTTTGCTTCCTTCCGGATCCCGATCAAAAGGTCCATCACTCCTTTCAACTTGGCATGATCGGTCTCGGTGATGCTTTGCAGGCCGAATATTTCTTCCACATAAAGTTTCATCTGCTTTTGCAGCAATTCAAATGTTTCCCTGCTGATGGATGTAACAGGTATGATCCCGTCTTTCATGGAATTAATCACCGGTACCAGTTCGAACATATTTGCCAGTACTCTTGCCGTACCGAAATCATCGTTCATATATTCATCAAATTCAGCTATGAGTTTCGAAACACGGGCTTCGAGTTCTGGGTTCAACTCCGAACTCCCGACTCCCAACTCCCGACTCCCGACTCCCGACTCCCGACTCATCTCAAGCAGCTTCTCATACGCATCCCACAACCTCTTCAACCCTTTCTCCGAAGCCAGCAGGGCGTCATTGCTGAAATCAAGGGTGCTGCGGTAATGCGTTTGCAGGATGAAGAAGCGGATCGTCATCGGGTGAAAGGCTTTCTCCAGCAGGGGGTGATCGCCGCTGAAGAGTTCGGTCAGCCGGATCACATTATTATAGCTCTTCCCCATCTTTCTCCCGTTGATGGTGATCATATTATTATGGATCCAGTAACGGACCGGGGGCATATGGTTGCAGATCGTGCTTTGAGCTATCTCGCTTTCATGATGCGGGAAGAGCAGGTCCATCCCGCCGCCGTGGATATCAAACTGCGCGCCGAGGTATTTGGTGGCCATGGCCGAGCATTCGATATGCCAGCCGGGGAAACCCACGCCCCAGGGGCTTTGCCAGCGCATGATATGTTCCGGTGCGGCATTCTTCCAGAGGGCGAAGTCGGCGCTGTCCCTTTTCTCCGCCTGGCCCTCGAGCTCCCTTGTTGTTTCCAGTAATTCATCGATCACCCTCCCGCTCAGTTTGCCATAATCGTGGGAG
>CAZEZE010000004.1:0-25991 GCA_964516445.1 uncultured Chitinophaga sp.
TTTGCTGCAACCTATGTTTACGGGACAAAAATATTTCATCAACATTTAAACTTAATGTATCAAACAATTCAAAAACGGTACAGCCTTTAACATTAAGCTGCTTTTTATTACGGCAGCAGTAAACGCTCAAACCGGTAAAACCGCCCCCTGGGGCTCCCATAAGGGTTACTGGGTAGTAGAAGGTAACATCAACAGTCCCCTGCAGCACACCATCCGTTTTTATACCAATACGGATGTGCTGGTGTACACCGAAACGGTCAGTAACGCAAAACTGGATCCTGAAAAAAGGAAAATAAAAATGAAACTGAAACAGGTTTTGGAGACGGCTGTGCTTTCCTGGGAGAAGAACAAACAACCGGCCGCGGACATGAATTATGTGGCAGCCATGCTGAAATAGCCGGCCGGCACCTGCTCTAACCCCGTTTTGCCCCGGTAAAACGGGGTTTTTCGGCTGAAAGTCATTCGTCGCCAAAAAATAGCAGTATGACGATTATAACAAAAACCTCTGCCCGTGAAGAAACAGAGCTTCGTAATTTTATGAGTGTTCACATGAAACAGCACCGCTTCATATTTTCAAATGAAAAGAAATACCGTCTCCGGCGTCATGCGGCATTCTGGGCTTCCTGGTGGATCTTTTTTGCTATCCTGTATTCTTACACTGCTAAGATAAGCCTGTTGCCCAATTTCAAACGGATGCCCATTGCATTGCTGGACTCCTTTTTCTTTCTTTCCGCACACGCTTTCCTGTCGTACTCGTTAATGTATTATGTCATTCCTTCCTTATTGCTAAAAGGGAAATATGTAAAATCAACCTTGACTGTATTGTTTTTGTTTTTTCTCACTGCCTGTATATCTGCTCTTATTGGCACTTATGTTTTACCTGTACTGAGGTATAACCTGTTTGGTGTCCCTTATTCCGACCCCGCAAATACAACATTCCTGCTGTCTTTGCTGGCGGGTTTGCGGGGAGCCATCACCATTGGCGGACTTGCGGCCGCTATCAAGCTGATGAAATATTGGTATGTGAAAGAACAGCGAAACCTGCAATTACAAAAAGAGAACATAGCGTCTCAGTTGCAGTTATTAAAAGCGCAGGTTCACCCGCATTTCCTGTTCAATACCCTGAACAATATCTATTCCTTCACCCAAACAAGTTCCCCGGAGGCCGCAAAAATGATCACCGGCCTCTCCGACCTGCTCCGGTATATGCTCTATGAAGGGAACTGCCCGCTGGTGCCCCTATCGAAAGAGCTGGAAATGATAAAGGATTATATCGGCCTGGAAAAGACCCGCTATGGCAATAAACTGGAATTGCACCTGGACCTGCCTGTCGATACCAATGGGCTTTATATTGCACCATTATTATTATTGCCGCTGGTAGAGAATTGTTTTAAACACGGCACCAGCCAGGTACTCGAACAACCCTGGGTGAACCTGCAGGTTGGTATTAAAGACCGGCAACTGCAGATGAAGCTGCTGAACGGGAAAATAAAGGAGAAAAATGATGAACCGCCTCATACCGGCATCGGGATAAAGAATGTACAAAAAAGACTATCCCTGCTCTATCCCGGCCATCATGAAATGACCATCACCAATGAAGAAGAAGTATTTATTGTAAACCTGAAAATAGAACTGGAGCAAATAAAAGGTAACGCCCTAAAAATGTCCCCAGTGACAGAGCTGCAGAATGTCTGACTCAAAGACCATACAATGCCTGATCGTGGACGATGAACCCCTGGCCCGGGAGATCATCCGCCGCTATATTGAAGAAGTGCCCACGTTGAACCTGGCGGGAGAATGTGCGAACGCTCTGCAGGCGCTGGCAGTACTGCAGAAGCAGGTAGTTGACCTCCTGTTTCTCGATATCCGCATGCCACAGCTCAACGGGAATGATTTCCTGAAGACCCTGAAGAATCCGCCCAAGGTGATTTTCACCACCGCCTATCCCGAATATGCGCTTGAGGGGTACGAGCTCGATGTGGCGGATTACCTGCTCAAACCGGTCCCCTTTGACCGTTTCCTGAAAGCGGTGAACAAGGTCTTTCCTACGGGGCAATCAAACGCCGACAACCGTGCAACAGAAGAGATGAAAACAGAGGCTTTTGTATATTTCCGGGCGGACCGAAAAATGGTAAAAGTGATGCTGCAGGATATCCTATACATTGAAAGCATGAAAGATTATATCAAAGTGGTCACCGGCAATGGCATCATTATTACAAAACAATCCATCAGTTCGGCGGAAGAGATGTTACCGGAAAAAGAATTTGCCAGGGTCCACCGATCATATATTGTGTCGCTGAAAAAGATCAGAACCTTTACCTCAGAGCTGATCGGAATCGGTAACACAGAAATTCCTATTGGCAAACTATACCGCAACGGGGTAATGAAAGTGCTCCAGTAAACAGTCATTATTTAAACGCACCCAAATTCCCGGCAAGAATAACGTCTGCAATAAATACAAAGTGTTCCTTTACTTTTTCCACCAACCCTTCCCTTACCACCAACAAGAGTTTGTTCTTTCGTTGCACCAGTACTTCCTTCAGCACATCATGAAATCCTTCGCCCCTCAGTTCCAGCGGGCCGATCTCGTCGATGACCAGCCATCCTTCACTGCGAGCCGCATCACGCACGATCTGTATGGCCTTTTCAAAATTATTTTTACTGAACCGGAAGCGGCCGACAGATAACACTGCTGCTCCACCTGCCTCCGCTTCCATGGGGAATTGTTCCCTGTTCTGCGCATCCAGGAAAATCCTTTTTTCACCGGCAAGCGGTGTAAGAATACCATACACATCCTTTCTGTTTGCTGACCAGTTGATCAGTGCGGTGGTCTTGCCTGACTTCACCGGCCCGGTAAGGATGTATATTCCTGGTTCAGGCGTTGACATTATGAAAGGTGTTGGCCAGTATGATACGGCAACAAAGGATGATGCGCCCGATCCCTTTCTTCCCGGCACTGAGCTGCCAGCTTTTTGAAACGAGGTGACGGGTAAAAGGCAATTGTTCCACTACCTGTTGCACCTGCCAGGCAGACTTTTGCTTTTTCTCCTGCAACCATTTCTGCAATGCTTTTTTTAGCTGGGGTCCTACGAGGAAATACCAGGTCAGTATAATGATCGCCGAACGGATCAGAATCCGCAATGAAACATGGGAGGGCATAAGAGGTTCGCCGATGCCGAGTACCGGCTGCAGCCATAGCGCCAGCAAGAGCAGCCAGATAATAAAGAAAAATGTACGGAAAGGTCTTCTTCGTTTTAGTTGTACCGGTTGCAGCCCCGGACCCCGCATGGGTTCTATATGATATTTTTTCTCCAGTCCTCCCAGCAGCTGAATACGTTGCGGCAGGAAACCAGCCCATACTCCCACCAGTACACCGACGATCAGGTGTGCCAGTACATACCAGAGAATGATAAAGTAACTGTAATCCTTACCCGCAGTACCCCCGAGCCGGTAAATGGAATCGTTGAGCACTTCCCAAAAATCTTTTCCGTAAACAAGGGTGAGTACCAGTATCCGCTGCAGGGCCGATTCCAGCAGGGCCAGTATGGCCAGTACCAGGCAGGCGGCGCGGTAATATTTTGTATTGCGGAACAGCAGTTCACCGAGCATTCCCTGGAAGAAGACGGCGATATAGGCCGTGGGTGGCGCCTGCGGGCTCAGCATCATTTTAAATATGGCTACGATCAGTGTGGCTTTGATGATAGCGCCCCGTACCGGAACATACCAGCCGATCAGGCAGATGCAGATCACCGCAGAACTTCCCACCACTAACCCGGATATGGGTATTTTGAATCCGTGGATGATACCGCCCAGCATGGCCTCACACAGTACCCAAAGTGCGATCAGGCGAAAATAGATCGGGCTGTTTTGCGAAGGTCCGGTTTCACCCGCGGGCTGTTTATGTTCCGTTGCAAATAACTGCATGCCGTCTGCTTATAAGTTCTGCTGATTTGGTTTAACTTTAAAAACTAATCATAAAGATAGCTTGATAAGGTTTATACTCAATGAACAAACGATTGAAACGGACCAGCCGCCGGGAACCGCCCTGCTGGATTTTATCCGTTACCGGCAGCACCTTACGGGAACCAAGATAGGTTGCCGGGAAGGCGACTGCGGGGCATGTACCGTACTGGTGGGTGAGCTTATCAATGATGAACTGCAGTATCGCTCCATGACCAGTTGCCTCCTGCCCCTTGGCAACGTGAACGGCAAACATATTGTAACGGTGGAAGGGATCAATTTTCTGAAAGAGCTGAATACCGTTCAGCAAGCCATGGCCGGCTGCGGCGCCACCCAATGCGGTTTCTGTACGCCGGGTTTTGTGGTCTCACTTGCCGGCTTCTGCCTCAGCCGTACCGAACCCACGAAAGAGAATGCCATTGCGGCGGTGGACGGGAATATCTGCCGTTGTACCGGCTACAAATCCATTGAAAGAGCGGCGGCGATAATTGCGGATCAACTGCAGAAAAGAGGAACGGCCGACCCCATTGAATTTGTTACACAAAAGAAAATGCTGCCGTATTATTTTTCCGGAATACATAAACGACTGCAGGAATTGGAGACGCCCCCATTACCCATTACCCATAGCACATTCACCTTTGTAGCCGGAGGTACCGATCTCTACGTTCAGCGACACGATAAAATGAAAGATGCGGAAACCCGTTTTCTTTTTGATCACCCCGAACTGGATGGTATCCGTAAAGAGGGCAGTACCTGTATCATGGGCGCTTCGGTTACGGTGAGCGATCTCCTGCATTCTCCCATCATCAGGGAGGCCTTCCCGGCTTTTCCACAGTATGCCAGGCTGATCGCCTCAACGCCCATCCGGAATATGGCAACCGTTGCAGGAAATTTTGTAAATGCTTCCCCGATCGGCGACCTCACGATATTATTTTTAGCCCTGGATGCACACCTCACTCTTGCCCTTTCCGTGAAGGGGGAGGGGACAAGGACAGTTTCCAAAAGAGTGGTTCCGCTGAGACAGTTTTATAAGGGTTACAAACAACCGGATAAAACGCAGGAGGAGTATATTGAGAACATTTCTTTCGAACTACCGGGTAAGAATACTTTTTTCAATTTTGAAAAAGTCAGTAAGCGCACCCACCTGGATATCGCCAGCGTGAACTCGGCGATCTGTCTGCAAATCAACGAGGCTATCGTGGAAAACGCGGGTCTTTCTGCCGGCGGTGTTGGGCCGGTACCGATGTTTCTTTCAAAGACATCTGAATACCTGAGAGGAAAAACGGTCACTGAAGCAACGATTGAAGGGGCCATTGCAGTAATGAAAACAGAAATTTCGCCCATCAGTGATGCCAGGGGCAGTAGAGAATATAAAACGCTCTTGCTGGGGCAACTGTTAAAAGCACACGCCTTTGTTTTCGTGAAGAAAGGAGTGCCAAACTGAATACATTAATGAACCCAGGTATATTTAAAAGACTTTTAGACCCAGGTCTCCCTTTCATGGGGACAGGGGGTATCGATACTTACACACATCTCCGCGGCGATTCCGTTTACATCGATGATATCCCATTGGTGAACGGAACATTGTTTGCCGCCGTGTTTGATTCGCCAGTAGCACATGGGAAAATAATCTCTCTTGATACCAGTGATGCATTGGCAACCCCGGGAGTGGTTCACGTTTTCACGGCAAAGGATATCCCCGGTGAGAACCAGATCGGCGGTATCATTTCCGATGAGGAGCTGCTCGCCGGCACCCATGTTCATTTTTGCGGCATGCCCCTGGCATTGGTGGTGGCGGAGACGGAAGTAATCGCCAGAGCGGCGGTAAAAAAGGTGAAGGTTGAGATTGAGACAAAGGGGTTTCCGGTGATCACCGATCCGAGAGAAGCGAAAGAAAAAGGAGAGCTGATCATCCCCCCGCGGACTTTCCGGCTGGGGGATACCGGCAAGGCCTGGAAGGAATGCTCTCATGTTTTTGAGGGTCGCTGTGAGACTAACGGCCAGGAACACCTGTATATCGAGACGCAGGGAGCCTATTCCGTCCCCCAGGAGAACGGCGCGATCCGGATCTACTCTTCCACGCAGGGTCCTACCGCGGTGCAGCGAACAGCGGCAAGGGTACTCGGGCTGGCCATGAACCAGGTGGAAGTGGATACCACCCGGCTGGGTGGTGGGTTTGGCGGCAAGGAGGACCAGGCCACTACCTGGGGTGTGATGACAGCGCTGGCGGCTTTTCATTTGAAAAGACCCGTGAAATATTGCCTGCACCGGATGGAGGACATGCGTATGACCGGAAAGCGGCATCCTTATTCCACCGATTTTAAGATCGGGCTGAACAAAGAGCTGAAGATAATTGCCTATGAGGCTACCTTCTACCAGAATGCCGGCGCAGCAGCCGATCTCTCCCCCGCCATCATGGAACGAACGCTTTTTCATTGTAACAACTCTTACTTTATCCCCAATGTGAAAGCGACAGCTTATAGTTGCCGTACAAACCTTCCCCCCAATACCGCCTTCCGTGGTTTTGGCGGACCCCAGGGAATGTTCGTGATCGAAGCGGCTATTGATACTGCTGCTGCTTCGCTGGGGATCCCCGCTTCGGCCATACAGGAGAAAAACCTGCTGAGGTCCGGAGACGAATTCCCCTACGGACAAATTGCGGAAAGCGAAGCTAATGAGTGTTGGAAAAAGGCAGATGAGTTGTATTCTATTAAAAAACTGCAGGAGGAAACGGATACATTCAATGCTGCTAATAAATTTTTGAAAAAAGGGATCGCCCTGATGCCCGTTTGCTTTGGTATCTCCTTTACCAAAACACATATGAACCAGGCAAGATCCCTGGTGCATGTTTATACCGATGGCAGCGTAGGGATCAGCACCGGTGCAGTGGAAATGGGGCAGGGGGTGAACAGCAAGATCTGGCAGGTAGCGGCAACGGTCTTTTCCATCAACCCCGAAAAAGTAAAAGTACAAACAACCAATACCTACCGGGTCGCCAATACCTCACCAACGGCAGCCAGTGCGGCGGCGGACCTGAACGGTAAAGCCACGGCTATCGCCTGCTATGCAATCCTGGAACGGTTGAAACAGGTGGCGGCCGATGAACTGAAAGTACCGGCGGCGATCATTACCATAAAAGACGAATGGGTTTATGCTGAAGGAAAGAAAACGGAATGGAACTGGAAGAAACTGGTGATGACCACTCATTTAAAACGAATCAGTTTATCCGAACTGGCGCATTATACGCCACCGGGAATTCACTTTGATGCAGCGATAGAAAAGGGACACCCTTTTACATATCATGTATATGGCACCGCCATTCTTACCGTAACGGTAGATTGCCTCCGTGGTATCTATGAATTTGATTCCGTAAAAGTAGTGCATGATTTCGGGCAGAGCATGAACAAACTGGTGGACATGGGACAGTGTGAGGGCGGAATTGTGCAGGGTATCGGGTGGATGACGATGGAGGAGCTTCTCTACAATAAGGAGGGAACGCTGATGACCAATGCACTCTCCACGTATAAAGTACCTGATATTTATTCGGCACCGAAGGAGATCATCATTCATCCGCTGGAAACACAAAAAGAAAATCTTGCCGTTTTTCAAAGTAAGGCCGTGGGTGAACCGCCCCTGATGTATGGTATTGGCGCCTATTTTGCCCTGCGGAATGCAGTGAAGGCATTCAATCCTTCAGCCAATATCCCTTATGATGCCCCGATGACACCGGAGAAAGTGCTGATGAACTTATATAACCGCCCCTAAAGGGGATTGGGGAGATTTCCTGTTATGCAAAAATTATTACTGGTTTGGAAACTCATTAGCAGGTCGCTTGAAGAAAAAATTCCTGTTATGCTGCTGTATGTTCTGGAAAGCAAGGGCAGCAGTCCGGGAAGGCAGGGATTCTTAATGGCAGTTAATGGTAATAATGAAATGGAAGGTTCCATCGGCGGGGGGATCATGGAGCATAAGTTTGTGGAAATGGCGAGAGAGAAGTTAGGAGTTGAGAGTCGGGAGTTACGAGTCAGAAGGCAGGTGCATAGTAAAGAAGGAGCGGTTGACAGGAGCGGAATGATCTGTTCAGGGGAGCAGACGATACTCCTATACCCTGTTACGGAGAGCGATGCGGAGTCCGTCCGGGAGCTCATTGCTTCCCTGGAGAACAATAAGAATGGAACGCTGCGTTTGTCGCCGGCGGGATTTTCGTTCTCCAAATCCGTTCCCGCCGCAGACTATCATTTTTACATGAAAACGGAAGATCATTGGGAATACACCGAAAAAACCGGGTATAAGAACCAGCTCTTCATCATCGGCGGGGGACATTGCGCCCTGGCATTCTCCCGGCTGATGCGGGAAATGGATTTTTATATCACTCTTTTTGAAGAAAGAACCGGATTGAATACCCTGGAGAAAAATGAATTTGCGCATGAGCTGATCATTGTAGATGATTATACAGGTCTCGGAAATATGATCCCCGCCGGCCCCAACCAGTATGTGGTCGTTATGACCTTTGGCTACCGCACCGACGATGTGGCCCTGCGGGCTTTGCTGGGAAAAAGTTTCAGATATCTCGGGGTTCTGGGCAGCCGGAATAAAATGGAAAAATTGTTTGAAGATTACAGTCGTGAAGGAATCACAGAAAAGATCTTAGAACAGATACATAGTCCCATCGGCCTGGATATCAGCAGCCGAACGCCGGAAGAGATCGCGGTAAGTATTGCGGCGGAGATTATCGGGGTGAAGAATACAACTCTAATGTGAAAATGTGGAAATTAGTTAGCCTCGTTAGTGTGCAGGCTCTTCTCTTTATCACCTGTTTTATATATTACTTAGGCCTGGCAGGAAGCACGCCCTCCTTTCCACATTCATCACATTCCCCCATTTTCCTCCGCATTTATTCTGTACCTTACCTTTCTTAAATTCTTCGTCATGATCGTCATCTATATTTTACTCGGTCTTATCGCCGCACTGCTGATCGGGTCCGCTTTAATGTCAAAGACTTATAATGTGGAGCGGTCCATCGTTATCAGCAAACCCGTTGCCGGGGTCATGAATTATATCGGCGACCTCAATTATTACAGCAAATGGAACCCCTGGCAGCAAACCGACCCTACCACCAAAAGTACGATCACCGGTACCCCGCATTCACCCGGTCACAAGTATGCCTGGGAAGGAAAAAAAGTCGGCGTGGGCAGTCTTACCCTGGAGAATAAGGATGACCGGCATATTCATTTCCTGCTGGAATTCTTTAAACCCTGGAAAAGCAAGGCAAAGGACAACTGGCATTTTGAACCCTGGGGCAACGGCAGTGAAACGAAAGTTACATGGCAAAACAGCGGCGAGCTCCCCTGGCCCATGGCCCGGTTAATGGGGCCCATGATTACCAGGAACCTGAATGTGCAGTTTGCGGCGGGACTGGAGAATCTGAGGAAGATGGTGGAGGAGGGTGGTTAAATGGTTAAATAGTTAATGGGGTCCTGTGATTGGGAAAACCCTGCAAATAGTACGTATACATGCAGAAAAAATATGCAGCATCCAACTATGAGAATAGCTGTGCCGAAAAGCCTGTTTAACCAATTAACACTAAATCCAATCCAGTTCACTCCGCGTCTTCCCGTCCACGATATTTCCTGTATTCAACGTACCGGCCGGTTCAAAAAGCATGATCGCTACTTCTTCATTCGCCACCGGTTTGTGCTCCACTCCGCGGGGCATGATGATGAACTCGCCTTCACTGACCGTAATGACCTTTTCCCGCAGGTGCATGTCAAAGCTGCCTTTCACAACGTAGAACAATTCATCTTCCTGATCATGCCGGTGCCAGACAAACTCCCCTTTGAATTTAACCAGTTTGACCTGCTGGCCGTTCAGCTCCCCGGCAATACGGGGATTGAAATAATCATTGAACCGTGATAGCTTTTCGGCAAGGTTTACTTTTTCCATGGTTTAAAGGTAAAACTTCCGCAAGTTCCGGGTTGGTCAGCAGCAACAAACGGTGGATTTTTGTGTCGTAAATTTAAACCGATGAATGATTACGAAAGGATCGAAAAAGCCATTGGTTATATCGCTGATCACTTTAAAGAGCAGCCCGGCCTGGATGAATTGGCAAAACAGGTACATGTAAGTCCTTTTCATTTCCAGCGGATGTTCAAAGAGTGGGCAGGAGTTAGCCCTAAAAAATTTTTGCAGTATATCAGTCTTGAACATGCAAAATCGCTGCTGAAAGAAAATCATCCGCTCATCGATGTGAGTTTTGAAACCGGGCTCTCCGGCAGCAGCCGTCTGCATGACCTCTTCATCAGTATTGAAGGAATGACGCCGGGGGAATACAGGAATGGAGGGGAAGAGCTTACTATTAATTACAGTTTCGCCGAAAGCCCTTTTGGCAATATCATCGTTGCTTCCACACCCAAAGGGATCTGTCACCTGGCATTTGCCGACGATGAAAAACAGGCATTGAACAACCTGAAACATTTATTCCCGAATGCGTCCTTCCGGCAGGTGGTGGATACCCGGCAGCAGAATGCCCTGTTCATTTTTACCCAGGACTGGAAAGATCTTTCCGCTATAAAACTTCATCTCAGGGGTACGCCCTTTCAGTTAAAGGTCTGGGAAGCGCTGTTGAAGGTGCCGATGGGAGAGCTAACAACTTACGGGGCGCTTGCTTCATCGGTTGGCAATGCCCGTGCGCAAAGGGCAGTAGGTACCGCCGTGGGTGGCAACCCAGTTGCATTTCTCATTCCCTGTCACCGGGTAATAAGATCCACCGGTGTGATCGGCAATTACCATTGGGGCAGCAACCGCAAAACAGCCATCATCGGGTGGGAGTCGGCGAAGATTTATGTGGAATAGAAAGATCCGGAAAATGTGAGAATGTGAAGATGGGGAGTGCTTAATAATGGAAATCCCGACTCATTCCCACCTTTCCATATTAGCTCCAACTCCGCAAGTTTCGGGTTGTTCCCTTGCCGCTTTCGCAACAATTTTACATTATCAAATTAAAAGCATGAAGACATTCATCCTGATCCATGGATCATGGCATAGTGCCTGGAACTGGCACAAAGTCGTGCCCCTGCTGGAAAAATCCGGTCACAGGGCAATAGCTATTGATCTCCCCGGAATGGGCAGAGATAAAACCCCCATTCAGGAGGTGAAAATGAAAACCACCGTAGAAAAGATATGCCGGCTTATCGACAACACTGAGGGTCGGGTGATCCTGGTGGGACATAGCAAGAACGGGATCATGATCTCGCAGGCGGCGGAGTACCGTCCCGAAAAAATTGAAAAGCTTGTATACCTGGCCGCTTATCTTATTCCCAACGGAAAAACCCAACGCGAATATTCATTACAGGATACGGCAGGAGTACTGAAACCATATGTAATGCTGTACGAAGATTTGGCGGCGCATACATTACTGCCGGAGATTTATAAAGAAGGGCTGTACCACGACTGTGATGACACGATACCTGAACTGGCTAAATTGTTACTGAGCCATGAGCCGGTTGAGTCGGGTATCACGCCCCTGCAACTGAGCGAAGAAAATTACGGACGGGTACCTCGCTATTATATTGAATGCACGGAAGACCGGGCCGTAACACCTTTTATCCAGCGGAAAATGTTTGAAGAAATACCCTGCAATAAGGTCTACCGTATGGCAACCGGTCACTCACCATTTTTCAGCAGGCCGGGGGAGCTGACGGATATTCTTTGTGAAATAGCGGAGATGGGGTAAAGAACCTCACAGGTTATGATATCCTGTGAGATTCCTGTTTTTAATAAAAGAATTGTTCTTTTACGATCTTGCCGTCTTTTACCTGGTACACCGCGATCTCTTCCATATTCATCCTGCCCATACCCTTCATGGTAACATCCATGCCCATGGCCAGGCTGAAATGATTGCCGGCCACGATGGGTTCACCCGCATAGCCCCCGTGCATTTCTTCGACTGCTTCGTTGAATTCCTTCCCTTTCTGCATGATGGCGGCCAGACCCTGAACTGTTTTCAGCCCGGGTGAATGATCGGGCTCAATACTTACAGCGGTATCCGCAAAGAGTTCTGCCTGTATTTTGTCCCATTGGCCGGATTGCGCCAGTTCATTGAATCGTTTGGCAACATCTTTGGTTGTCATTACTGCTTCTGCTGTTGGCATAAAATAAAGTTTAAGGTTAAAAAATGGACACAGAAGCTACGGATATTTCATTTGACAAAAAATTAAATAATTATAACGTGAAGAATTTTAAGGATGAAGCTATTTTTACCGGGATGAAGATCTTGTTTTTTATACCCCTGATATTTCTTGCCGCCTGCTCTGTCAGCAATAACCCCCTTCGCAAACAGGTGAAAATGCTGCAAAAGGGGGTGATCAGAGACGATACAAGCTATGTTTATGCTCTCCCCTTTGAGCCGGGAAAAAAATACCGGGTGATCCAGGGTTATTTCAGCCGCTATACCCATAAAGAAAGGGCGGCGCTGGATTTTAACTTAAAAAAAGGGACAAATATCACGGCTGCAAGGGATGGTGTGGTGACAAGGGTGAAAGAGGACGGAACACTTGGAGGTTTAAAAAAGAAATACCGTTCACACGGTAATAATATCATCATACAACATGCTGATGGCTCAAGAGCAGGCTACTGGCACCTGCAGCATAACGGGGCTGTCGTAAAGGTGGGGGACAGTGTCAAGAAGGGACAGGTGATCGGGTTGAGCGGAAAGACCGGATATGCCATGATTCCCCACCTGCATTTCCTGGTTTGGAAATTTGATAACGGCCAGTGGCAGCAGGTGGCAACGCGGTTTGAGACAAACAAGGGTATCAAATACCTCCGGGCCTGGAAAAAATACCAAAACAATACGCCGGTCAGTATGGCCGAATAAACAATTAAAATAAACTGCTCTTAAAATTTATAGAACTCTTTCATTTTTGCAATGAGCAGTTCTTTTTTACGGCGCGACACTTCCACTATATCATTATTGGAGAGTACCAGGTGTCCGCCTTCGCCCCGCTGGTATTCCTTTACGTGTTCAATGTTTATCAAAAAGGTTTTATGGATACGGACAAAACCGCAGTCTTCCAGCAGGGTTTCGTATTCATGGATGGGTTTGCTGGCGCATAACACCGGTCTGCCGTTAATATGAAAGTTGGTATAGTTGCCGCTGGCCTCGCAATAAATGATCTCCGACAACTTCACCACCTGGAACCCTTTCAGTGACGGAATACACATTTTCAGTTTTTGCCCTCCCTCCCTGTGTTGTAAATTATAAATGAGTGTTTCCATGTTTCCCCCTGTTGCCTTCTCATCAATTCTCCTGGCAGCCCTTCGCACGGCTTCTACCAGCAGGTTGTCCTCCACGGGTTTAAGCAGGTAGTCCACCGCGCTGAAGCGGAAAGCCTGCAGCATATAATCATTATGCGCTGTAACGAAAATGATCTCAAAACTTATATCCCCGATCTCACGAAGGAGATCAAAGCCGGTTTTTTCCGGCATGGCGATATCAAGCAAGACCAGCTCCGGGTGCAGTTGTTTGATCTTTTCCTTTGCCTCATCAGCACTGCTGCAGGTGCTCACAATTTCCACTTCGGGGCAGTTGAATTCCAGCAGCCGCTGCAGGGAGGAAAGCCCACGGGGCTCATCATCCACAAGTATGGTCTTTATTTTGTTCATAGCTCCTGAATTTCGAGCGGTAAGTACACCGTTACCCTTGTTCCGGTTTCCGCGCATCCGGGAATATCTTTTTTATCTTCGATGCTGATATGGCCACCGATCCTGTACTTTTCATTCAACAGTTTCAGCCGGTCTTTAATATTATCAATTCCATGCGGCCGGTGCCGGTTTCCGCTTCCCGGTTTGTTCTGGAGTGCCTGGTGAATGCCCATGCCGTTATCATCAATGGTGCACAACAGCGATTCGCCGGTCTTTTTAAAATCAATCTTTATATGGATCATTTTATTACCGGCGGATACGCCATGCCATAAGGCGTTTTCAATGAAGGGTTGTATCAGCATGGGCGGGACAAACACTTCATCCTTATCCAGGTCCTTATCCATGTTCACTTCCCAGGTAAACAAGCCGTTTCGTATCTGCTCCATTTCCATGTACCGCTGAAGGTAGTCGGCGGTATTGCGCAGTGATACCATGGAATGGGATGACTGGTCAAGCGTGATCCGTATCAGGTGGGCAAACTTGCTCAGGTAGTGGGAGGCGTCTTTGTTCTCGTTATTCAGTATCATTTCCCGGATGCTGTTCAGGCTGTTGAAAATGAAATGCGGGTTCATCTGCGCCTGCAGGGCTTTCATTTCTGCCTGGGAAAGCATTTGGTCAATATTGGCTCTCTGACGGATCTGGCGGATCCTTCGACGGTAAACAATGTAAATCGAGCCTCCCAGCAATAAGACTGCCGCGGCAATGAACCATAACTTTTTCCAGAACGGTGGTTGAATGGTGAAAGAAAGAGTCCTTGTTTTCTCCACTCCGGGTTTGCCGGAAGCTTTTACTTCCAGCATATATTCGCCGGGGGGTAAATTCGGCAGGGTAATGCTGCGCTGGCTGCCAATGGCATTCCAGTTTTCCGCCTTGTTCAGGCGCCAGGCAAACTGGTAATTGCCTTTGTCAAAATCAATGACAGAACAGTTAATGACCAGGTTGTTCCTGCTGTGGCCGATACTGATCTTATTTTCCGGGTTATTATAGGTGATTTCGTTGTTCACATTCAATTCTTCGATCAGCAGCCTGCTACTTCGGTCAGTGACCCCGGGGGGAGTGGGGGGAAATCGCACCAGGTATTCGTTACAGCAGAGATAAAGAAATCCCTGCAGGCTGTCATAATATATCCTTTTTGCTGTGGGTTTATGTTCGGGCAGACCATCGCGGTAATCATACAGGGTGAACTGCCGGGTGGGAATGTCAAAGAGGCAAAGCTGGCTGTTGCCGGATAACCACAATTTATTATTAATGACCGGGCTTAAACCGGTCAGTACATCTGAAGGCAGGCCGTCTTTCATCGAATATGCAACAAAGCGCTTCTCTTTTATTTTATACTCAAGCAGTCCATTATAAACATTGTGCATCCAGAGCGAGCCGTTGTCATCGGCGCGGATGGAAATGATATCATCGTTATACTTGTTTTCCCCGCCATAAACAGTTATCAGCGTATCGAAGACCTCTTTCCTGTTATTCCACCTTGCCAGCGCGTGGCCGCTGATCCATACATCGCCGAACGAATCGTAAACAATATATTTGACTTTCTCAAATGGCAGCGCCGGAGTTGTTTCGGACGTAAAAAGGGTAAACGTCCTGGTTCGGATATTGTAACGTACAACCTTCCCGCTCATGATGCTGCACATCCAGGCATCACCATCGGCCCGGGGCGGTGCCAGGACGGCAAAGAATGATTTGCCCCATGGGTATTTTTTTTCATCGAGTACCTTACCATACTTTTCGGTTTTGGTGTCAAACCAGAGAAGCCCGCCGTTAGAGCCCATCCACAGGGTGTCAGGATGATACATTTCTATACTCCTGATCTCGTTCCAGTTTGAATTTCCGGAGAATATATCAATCTCCTTTAAAATTTTCATACTCCCGGCATCAATAATCACCAGCCCCTTGCTGAACGCATACCTGGCTGCGTATATTTTATCCTTATAGCGGTATACCGTACTGAAGCCCTGGGCAAATTTCAGACCTCCGGGTGAAGGGTAATGCAGGGCATTGAGAACTGATGGTTCAAGTTCCTGTTTAAAAAGCCCTTCCGTGGTACCGGCCCATATACGGTTGTCTTTATCATTGAACAGGCAGATGATTTTATAATTCCTTAAATACTTCACCCCGTCCGATGTGATGACACCGGTTTTCCTGTTTATTCTTAACAGGTGGAACCCGCTTACGCCGCTGTTCAGTGCCAGCAGGCTGTCATTCAGTTTGATCAGCTTGCTTTCCCAGCTTACCGAGTCGGTGATCCCCTTCCAAAGCGGTGATTCCACTGTTTTTCTCAATGCATGGTTATAATAGACCGCCTTATCCAGGTGGCCGCGGATAAATAAAAACTCACCTGTCCCCAGCTGGAACTTAGCCGACCAGTATTGGTTCTGCTTTACGGGAGTGTTGGAGAGATCATTTTCCCGTTCATCTTCCGGGGTCATTTCATGAAAATCCTTTTTCTCAACATCGTAGACGGCCGTTCTGTTTTCGTTGACATAAATAATATACTTTTTTTCAGTTAGCCTCAGTATATCCCTGCCATACAATATCCTTGCTTTGCCAATGTCCTTTTGGGTATAACCATCATAGCGAAACAGCAGTTTTCCTTCATAACTGAAAACATAAAAACCAGCAGCCGAGGTTACGCCGAATGATTGGCCGGGAAGCTCTGTTGCGTCCCAGGCGGCATTCATATACGCACTCATGGGTGTGCTGTCCGCTACCTTATAATCCCTGACCGTATATTTTTTTGTATTCAACACCTGGAAGCCGCCCTTGGTAATAATGCCCAGTTCGTCCTGGCCAAAGGCTTTCAGTCTCCAAATACTTCCTGACAGTAAGTTCAGCGGACCATTCCCGGTATAAAACTTTTTAAACCTGTTACCGTCAAACCGGTTAAGCCCGGCATCGGTACCTATCCACATATATCCTTCGTCATCCTGCCGGAGACAGGTAATACTGTTGTCGCTGAGGCCATCCTTTACCGTGTAACGGGTAAAGTTCTTTTCCTCATACTTTGACTGCGCCGGTAAATTGATACAGGACAGTATGGTGACAAATAAAAAGAGTATGGTAAGGGTTCCTCGCTGCATAGGCCTGTTTGAGAACGGTACTAAAGTTAAACTGATATATCTGTAAAAAATAGCAGCCGATCATAACCGGGCATTGACCCCGGAAATGATGTGGTATTTCCTGCCGTTAATACACCCAAAGCTGCCATTGGCGCAACGGGGGTGCGAAAATTTTACCTGGCAGTGTTTTCCGGAAAATCAAAAACTACCGCCATTCGTGAAAAGCAGCCAATGACCGCCTGGCCTGCACCCTACTTTTACTCCCCAATTAACCAAACCTTTAAACTTTAACCATGAAAAAGAAAAATCTCAGTCTTGTTTTTTTACTGTCTTGTTCCATGTCCGTGCTGTTCCTGTCCTGCACCCGTGAAAATGACACGGATAAAAATTCGCCTGCCTATCATATTGCAGAAAGCGAAAAGCTGGTGATCCCCGCAGAAGTGGACCTGCCGGCCAACCTTCCCGGTGGTAATACCCGGGTAGCAACTTACTATGCTGAAGGTGTGCAGAAGTATAAGGCACAGGTAAAAGCCGGCAGCAGCCCTGTTACCTATGAGTGGGTGTTTGTGGCGCCAAAAGCTACTTTGTATAGCGCAAGCAACAAAAAAGCTGGTACACACGGCGCCGGCCCTTACTGGGAGCAGTCAGTCTCCGATTCCATTTTTGCACAGGCATTCAGCCCGGCTAAAACGGTGAACCCGGATACCGGCAGCATTCCCTGGCTGCAGCTCATGCCAAAATCCGGAAAAACGGCAACCGGCATTTTCGCCAGCGTATCCTATATACAAAGGATCGCCACCAAAGGAGGCAAAGCCCCTGCAAACCCACCGGTAAATATTGCTGATACCGCTGATGTTTTTTACACGGCAGTGTACCGCTTTACCAAAAAGAACTGATCCAAAAACCTCCAATCAAAAACAAATAACATTAAACCTTAGCAACTATGAGTACAAAACAAATCCAGGGGAAGCTGTGGAGCACAGCCCCCCTGTACTGGTCAACACATTTTGAGCCTTTCTTTCTGCCACTTTACAAAAAAACACTGGAGCAGCTTGTTTTAACAGAAGAGGACCAGCTGCTGGATGCCGGGTGCGGTTCGGGCCTGTTCAGCTATATGGCCATCAGCGCCGGTGCACACGTAACTGGTATCGACGCCGCCCCGGGCCTTCTCCATGTGGCAAGGGACAGAAATCCGGGTCACAACTTCCTGGAAGAAGACCTGGAAGCGATGCCTTTCAACGCTAATTATTTTCATTATGTAACAGGATTCAATTCATTTCAGTACGCCGGGAATTTTACAGCCGCCCTGGCTGAGGCAAAAAGAGTTTTAAAAGAAGGCGGGCGGCTGGCTATTGGTATCTGGGATAAACCCGGGCTTAGCGATGCCACCCATGTACTGAAAGCAATTGGCGCCTTGCTTCCGCCGCCGCCGCCGGGCACTCCCGGACCCTTTGCCCTTTCTGAAGATGGCGCCATTGAAAAAATAATGGAGTCACTGCACATGAAGGTGGTATATAAAACCCGGGTTAGCTGCCCGTTCCTGTACCATTCTCTTAGTGATGGTATCAAAAGTTTCATGGGAACGGGGCCTGCAGCCGCCGCCATGAATTTTGCTTCAAAAAAACACGTGGAGCAAACCATTGCCGGGGCCCTGCAGCCTTATCATCTCACAGAAGACATTTATCACCTGCAAAACAGTTTTCTTCTTTTTATCGCAGAAAAATAAAACTGAATTCATTACATCGTTCCCGTAACAATTAATTCGTTAAAAACAGGGGTTGCCCTGGTCATCCGCTGGCATTTAACGGAGTAACAGATTACAACGTAACAATCCCCTGCTGTAACAGGCAGGGGTTGTAAAAAACAATCATCCTTAAACTTTAAAATATGAAAAAGACAATCTTCTTATTGTATGGAATCGTTTCTTACTTACTTTTTTTCGGCACTTTTTTATATGCATTCGGATTTGTAGGAAACCTGTTTGTTCCTAAATCCATTGACGGCGCCCCGCAGGTTTCGTTGCTGCAAGCGATCCTTATTAACGGGGGGCTTCTTTTACTGTTTGCCCTGCAGCACAGTATTATGGCAAGACCCGCTTTTAAAGCATGGTGGACGAAATTTATTCCCGTTCCTGTTGAACGAAGCACGTATGTATTGCTCTCCAGTCTCTGCCTCCTGTTGCTGGTTTGGCAATGGCAGCCGATGGGCGGTTTTATCTGGGTAATTGAAAACCCTGCAGTCAAAGCCGTAATGACCGGTGTTTTTGTAACCGGCTGGCTGATCGTGCTGCTGAGTACATTCATGATCAACCATTTTGACCTGTTCGGCTTACGCCAGGTGTGGTTTTATTTCCGCGGAAAAAAATATGAACCTCTCCGCTTCCGCATCCCCTTCTTTTATAAGTATGTGCGTCATCCGTTGTATTTCGGCTGGCTGATAGCATTCTGGGCAACGCCGGTGATGTCCGTAGCTCACCTGTTATTTGCCCTGCTCACTACCGGCTATATCCTCACCGCCATCATTTTTGAAGAACGGGACCTGGTTGGTCATTTTGGTAACCGGTACAGCGAGTACAAAAAAAGTGTCCCTATGATTTTGCCATTGGGAAAAAAGAAAACAGCATAGTCGTTATGAAAGCATTATTTGCCAAACCCTTCCTGCAGAAATACGGAAAGAAAGCGTTGGCCATTTACCTCTGCTGGTGTGTGGTGAAGGGATTATTATTCCTGTTCCTTGGTTCTAAATTATTTGGATAACCCTGGCCATTACGCATAGCAAGGCAAACCCCGTAAGGTTTGCTTTTTTGTTTATGTTTACAGAAAATCAGGTTTTGTCAATACAGGAGCTCTGGCAGCAGTTTATCAACAATGTGCGGGAAACCAAATGGCCCGAATGGGTCAGTACGGTCACACAGATCGCCAGTGTTTGGTATGCCAGGAAAAATAATGTGCTGGTGTACCCCACGGGCATCATTGGTGTACTGCTCGCGGCCTATGTATATTTTTTTATGCTTGAGCCGCCCCTTTATGCAGATGCCTTCCTGAATGTTTACTATTTCGGGATGAGCGTGTATGGCTGGTATAACTGGGTGCAGAAAAAAGACGCGGAACATTATACCTACCCCATCAGCTGGTGTACGGGGTCTCAACTGGGAGTCGGGATCGGTTTCTTCCTCTTCTTCTGGGCTGTTATTTATTTTGTGCTGGTAAAATTCACCGACAGCAATACGCCTATTCTTGACTCACTGGTTTCCGCTTCAGCCATTACCGCCATGTGGTGGATGGCCAAACGAAAGATCGAGAACTGGCTGGCCTGGATTTTTTCCAACATTGTAGCCATTCCCCTGAATTTTTATAAGGGCCTGATGCTTTTTTCACTGATGTACCTGTTGTTTTTGGCCATGGCCTGGTGGGGATATAACGAATGGAAAAAGAAAGCAGCGCAATCCTGACACATGACAACAGAGCAAAACCATAAAGCACTTTATTTCCTGATCGGCCTGGCCGCGCTGGTCAACTTCAGCGGGCTCTTTGTCCCTCTGATGGATCCGGATGCCGGTGTTTATGCGTCCATCAGCAAAACGATGGCGCAGCAAAATGATTTTGTGAACCTTTATTTCCAGGAGACTGACTGGCTTGACAAACCCCACTTTCCCTTCTGGGTAACGGCTGTTTTCTTTAAGGCATTGGGTTACCACGACTGGGTTTATAAATTGCCGGGAATATTATTTGTGCTGATGGGCGCTCGGTACACTTATCTTTTTGCCCGCCAATACTACAAAAAGACCATTGCACTTTGGTCGGCCTTCATCCTGCTGACAGCAATGCATATCATCATTTCCAATAATGATGTACGCGCCGAGCCCTATCTAACCGGGCTGATCATCGCATCGATCTATCATTTTTCCCGATCCTTATCGGCCGGATTCAGCCGCCACCTGTTGATCGCCTGTTTTTTTACCGCCTGCGCGGTCATGACAAAGGGCATCTTCACACTCATCCCTATCGCCGGTGCGGTGGCAGGAGAGCTGATCATTAAACAGCAATGGAAACAGGTCTTTCACTGGAGATGGATCCTCGTCTTGTTGCTGGTCACACTCTTTATCACTCCTGAATTGTATTGCCTCTGGAAACAATTCGATACACACCCCGAAAAGACTGTATTGGGTGACAAGGATGTTTCCGGTATCAAATTCTTTTTGTGGGACAGCCAGTTTGGCCGCTTCTTTAACACGGGTCCCATCAAGGGGAAGGGTGATAAGCTCTTCTTTCTTCATACCCTGCTCTGGGCCTTTCTTCCATGGTCGCTGATCATGTATGCCGCGTTGTTTTCCGGTATAAAAAACAGTATAAAAAAAGTAAAAGACGGACTCCCTGAATGGTTCACTTTGACGGGCAGCCTGCTGACCCTCCTCCTCTTTTCCTTCTCGGGTTTCCAGTTACCCCATTACAGCAATATCATTTTCCCCTTGCTCGCCATACCCACCGCCTTTTTCATCGGACAGCAGGGGCAGCGCTGGGGGAACCCTTTCCCTGTTATTCAAAGCGTGATCTGCATTTTACTCCTGGTTTTGGGAGCGGCTTTATTGTTTTTTTACCGGCCGGCCATCAATTATTTTTTTGTTGCTGCTGTCGTTTTAATACTTGTGTTGCTGATCTTCCTGCCCCGCTTGCTTAAACCCGAGAGTGGTTATATTCCTTTTATGCGTTCCGGTATTGCAGTTCTGGCCATCGGGGTATTCCTGAATTTATCCTTTTATCCCGACCTGCTGAAGTATCAATCGGGAAATCAGGCGGCTGTTTATATGAATAGGCATCACCCCGGCGAATCACTGGCAAGGATCAGCATCTACTATCCTTCGGGTGAGTTTTATCTCAGGGGTTCCGCTTACAGAACTTCTGTTGAGGCGATCGCAAACGGGGATTTTACAAAAACTTCCTTCCTTTTTATTACCGATGAAGAAAAAAAACAACTGGAAGAGAAGGGGATCCGGCCGGAGGTCATCAAAAGCTTCAAAGAATTTCACGTGACAAGACTTTCCCTGAAATTCCTTGATCCCAAAAAGAGGGAAAAAGTATTAAAGAACCAGTACCTGGTCAGGATCCCATAAAATTCAGCTGATATTTTTCGTTGTAAGGAACAGGTTCATCCTTTCCAGGACGGCCACCGGGTCGATCCCCGTAATACAGGGCCGGGTGATACAACCTGTTTTCCGGTGATTGGCAGCGCTTACGCAGGGGGAACAGGGAAGTCCGAGATAAAAAGCTTCGGCATTCCCTCCCAGAGGGAGATACAGATGTGGTGTTTCGGGTCCGAACAATACATACACTTTCAGATCGGTAACGGCCGCAAAATGCGCGGGACCCGAATCATTGGTCAGCATACAGGTACTGACGGAATAAAGCGGCACCAGCTCATTAAAAGAAAAATAACCGGAAGAGTTGATACATCTTTTATCGCCGATCATATCAGTCACCCTTTGTACATATTCTTTTTCCGCGGGGGAGCCGGTCATGATGATGATGCAGTGCTGAAACTTATCCAGCAGTTGTCTTCCCACGGCCGCAAAATTCTCCTGCGGCCAGCGGCGCTGCGGCAGCATGTCTGAAGCGTTTACATTCAACAGTATTATGGGTTCTTCCCTCCAGCCCGGGTATAACGCGCCGATCTTAGCCAGGATATTCCGGGTAGCCTCATCTGAAACGGTTGCCCGGGCAAGTTCCAGTTCCTGCGGAAGTACCGGTACTGTTGCATATGCATTGTCAAATCTGTCGAGCGCTTTATTCACCAGGGAGATGAAATTCACTCCCACATGCACATGCGGGTTGTAACGAACGGTTTTGTTGACAAGATTTCCTCGGTACAATCCTTCGTCGTGCAAACTGGTGAACCCAACCCTCGAGCGGGCGCCGCTGAAAAAACCCAGGAGGGCTGTGAACCGGGAAAAAAGTTCAAGATCAATGACCGTGGAGATCTTTTTTTTCCTGCACCAGACAAGAAAACGAAAAACATCCGCGATCAGCGTAAAGAAATTATCCGCTTTCATTTTGAAAACATTCCCTTTGGGTATTGTGCCCAGTATCTCCAGGCTTTTGTAATTCTTGCTGAAGATCACAAAGTAGAGTTCGGCGGCGCTTTCCAGTTTCAGTTTCCGCATGGCAGGATCGGCGATGACGGCGCTGCCCATTTCCGACAATTCGATAAAAAGCGTGCGTGCGGTCTCCGGCTTTTTTGTTCGGGCAGAACGAAGCAGATCGACCAGCCAGCAAAAGGGACTCAGCAGGAAGCAAATCGGAACTCCCGCCCACCTGTCTATTATCCGCATTGTATTTACGGTCATACCGGCAACCTTTTTTAAAACGGCGTAAAAGTAGCGCAATTCATTTTTGTAACTGTAAAAGCCCGGATAAATCGCCGGTTCCGTTTACTTTTGGTTGTCTTTGTTTAAATCCGAAAGCCTTGTCATTAAAAAAGATCGTCATCATCGGGCCGGAAAGTACGGGTAAAAGCACGCTTTGTGAATTGCTGGCGCAGCACTATAATTCCACCTGGTGCCCGGAGTTTGCGCGGGAATACCTGCTGACAAACGGGAAGCGGTACAACTATGACGACCTCCTGCATATTGCAAAAGGCCAGTTAGCCCTTGAAGATGAGGTCGCGGCAGCGGCCCATCATACAAAACCCCTTTTTATTGATACGGATATGTATATCATGAAAGTGTGGTGTGAATTCGTTTTCGGAAAATGTCACCGCTTTATCCTTGACCAGATCGTGACAAGAAAATACGACCTCTATCTCCTTTGTAAGACAGATCTCCCGTGGACGGATGATGCACTCCGGGAATATCCTGACCCGGAAGCAAGACAGGAGCTTTATGCCATGTATAAGGATATCCTGATCAATCAGCCGGTTCCCTGGGTGGAGGTCGGCGGTGATCATACAGCCCGGCTGGCCAAAGCCATTGAAGGGATCGATCGTCTCCTCAGGGAGGATTGAGTCCTGTTACTTTTTGTATATCGGGGTCGGTATGCAGGTTATCCATCTGCCGCTGTATGGCTCCGGCCCGGCGCATCAGCCACGCGGATGCTGGTTTTACTTTATAGCGCCGGGGGCTGGGCAGGCAGGCGGCGATCATGGCAGCTTCCTGTTTGGTAAGATTTTTTGCAGGCTTGTTGAAATAATACCGGGAAGCGGCTTCTATGCCGAAAATACCTTCTCCCATTTCTATTACATTCAGGTACACTTCCAATATGCGTTTCTTCCCCCAGGTCAGTTCGATCATGAAAGTGAAATAGGTCTCCAGTCCTTTCCTGATCCAGCTCCGGCCCTGCCACAAAAAAACATTCTTGGCCACCTGCTGGCTGATCGTGCTGCCTCCGCGGATACGACCGGGTTTCTTTTTGTTATATGCCATCGCCTTTTTAATACTCTTCCAGTCAAAGCCGCTGTGGTCGGGGAAAAGCTGGTCCTCCGATGCTATGACGGCGAGGCCTGCCTGCGGGGAGATATTGCTCCTTTTCACATAATCCCTTTTGAGCCCGTGCCCGCTTACCCAGCTTACCAGTTGTGTGATGGTAAGAGGCGGGTTTACCCATTTCAGTAAGATGATATAGAAGAACTGGAATATAAAGACCCAGAGGAAAATGCGTTTGGTCCATTTCCACAGATTCCCCAGGAACCAGTTTAGCCTGTTGGTTTTTTTGTCAAAGCCTTTTGCCATATATGATGAGGCCCCATACAAGGGCGATTCCGAAAATGATCAACAGCAGGCCGTTGACCCGGTTAATAATATGGATGTTGTGCGGGGTGAGCCGGTTGCGGATCTTGCCCGCCAGCAGTACCTTCAGCACATCCGTACCCAGCATCCACAGCAGGCAGGTGGTAAAAATGATGATGCGGTTGTTCACCGTATGATAGACCACCGCGGTGGACGTGGTGATCCAGAAAATAAAAACGGCCGGGTTCAGGGTGTTCATGAAATAACCCGACAGGAATATTTTGGCATAATCCCTTTTACGGAACTTGATCACCTGCTGTCCCTGTTCGTTGACTTTTACTTTTTTGAAAAACAGGAAATAAATTCCCATCGTCACCAAAAAAATACATCCTACCACACCCACTTCCGTTTTATAGTGTTTCATGCTGTTGAAAAGGGAGGTGAAGATATTGCTGACGAGCAGCAGGGAAATATCGCTGGCTGAAACGCCGAGAATAAAGGCAAAACCGCCGCGATGGCCGTTATTAAGACTCTGTTTGATGATTGAAAAAAGTACGGGGCCCACTGAAATGCTCAGCAAAAGGCCAAAGCCCAGTCCTTTTAGAATCGCTTCATACATTTAGTTCAACAATTGCTGAAACTTATCAGGATAAGTAAAGAGAGCCTGTTTTAAGGAACCGTTCCCATTCTTCGAGCATCCTCCCCTTCATTACCCGGGGAAACTTATGCTGGCTGCCCAGTTTTCCTTTCAGCTCCATGAATTTCATGAATTTTTCCTCCGGCAGAACTTCCAGGAATATTTCTTTCAGCGCGCTGTCTCTTTCTGTTGCATAATCATCATTCAGTACCCGAAGGTTCTCGTCAATCCTTTTCCGGAGCTTTTCCACATCCGGTTTGTCATCGCTGGCGATATACCAGCGGTGGGCAAAGAAATTGTCATGGGGAAATCCCACCACGGTGTATTCTGGTATACAGATATTGAATTCCTCGCTCACCAGTTCGATCGCCCTGTTCATATTTTCAACACTCAGGTGTTCACCGGTAAGACTGAGGAAATGTTTGGTGCGGCCCGTGATCACCACTTCGCTTTTCCCGAGATCCACGAACTTGATGGTATCCCCTATCAGGTATCGCCAGGCACCGGCATTGGTACTCATCAGCAGCGCATACTCTTTCCCTTCCTCCACTTCGTGGATCATTTTTGCCACGGGGTTAGCAATGATATGTCCTTCGCTGTCAAAATTCTTGTCATCAAACGGCACAAATTCAAAGAAGATGTTGTTATCCAGTATCAGTTTCATGCCTTTGGCATGTTCCCTGGTCTTATAACCAATAAAACCTTCGCTTGACAAATAATTCTCAATGTAAACGATCGGTTTCCCCAGCAGCCGTTCGAATCCCTTTTTATACGGCTCGAAAGCCACCCCGCCGTGAACGAAAAAGCTGAAGTTGGGCCAGATCTCGTGTATGTTCTTCAATTTATAATGCTCTATCACCATTTCCATGCACATCTGGCACCAGGCGGGGACCCCGACAATAAATCCGAT
>CAZEZE010000005.1:0-25227 GCA_964516445.1 uncultured Chitinophaga sp.
ATCCAGGCTGAGGGCCGTATCCCCGCTGTAATAAAAACTTCCCTCCGGGCTGCTGACGATAAAGCCCATAGGGTTTCCCCCATAACTGCCGTCGGGCAGACCACTGGAATGCTGAGCAGCCGTGCATCGAACTGTAAAGGCGTTGAAATCCCATTTTCCGCCGGTGTTCATGGGATGGCAATTGCTGACCTTCTGGCGACCCAGCCACTCGTAGATCTCCCAACTGCAGATCACTTTGGCTCCCGTGCCCTGTGCAATGGCAATGCAATCGTTGATATGGTCGATATGGCCATGGGATACTAATATGAAATCGGCATCAATACCATTGATGTCAATATGCTTGGCCAGTTCGTTACCTGTTATGAAGGGATCGAACAATAGGCTCCTGCCATTTGTTTCTATCCCGAAACAGGAATGGCCAAAATAGGTGAACTGCATAAAAACCAGGGTTAATGACAGGCAAAAGTAAGCGGCTCTGTTATTTCCGGGCTAATTTTGATGCGAAATGCGTAATACTATCTTCTGGTGGATATTAATCGGGTTCATGGTCCTGCTGGATTTTTATTTCTTCCAGGCGCTGAAGACGGTTACCCAGTCGGCCGCGGCCCGCACTCGGACACTGATCTACGGCGGTTACTGGATACTCTCGGTGTCGGCCATCATCATCCTTATCATTCTTCCTTACCTGCGGATCGAAAAACAGGCCTGGCTGGGCCGAAGCACCATTTTCGCCCTGATCGCCGGTTTGTTCTTTGCCAAGCTTGTGGCCTCGCTTTTTTTCCTGGTAGATGATCTGCGCAGGGGCGTTCAATGGAGCGCCGGAAAATTATTCAGTACACCAAAAACAGGGGAGACAGCGCAGGCAGGTGAAAGGATCTCCCGATCAATGTTCTTCAGTTGGGCGGGTATGCTGGCGGGGAGTACACTTTTCGGATCGTTGGTCTATGGATTCGGGAATAAATACCGGTACCAGGTAAAAAGGATAAAGATGCAGTTCAGCAATCTCCCGGCCGCTTTCCGGGGACTGAGGATCGTGCATATATCCGATATCCATTCCGGCAGTTTTACCGATAAGGAAGCCGTTGCCCGCGGGGTGGAAAAGATCCTGCAGGAAAAACCCGACCTGGTACTTTTTACCGGCGACCTGGTGAACAACCTGGCCAGTGAGATGGATGATTATATGGATGTATTCGATAAACTGAAAGCCCCGCTCGGGGTATATTCCACACTTGGAAATCACGATTATGGTGATTATGTGAACTGGGACAGCCCGGAAGAAAAAAAAGCAAACCTGGACAGGTTAAAACAGGTTCACCGGGAGCTTGGCTGGAAACTCCTTCTCAACGAACATATAACCCTTGAGCGGGGATCAGATAAGATTGCCGTGCTTGGTGTGGAGAACTGGAGCGCCAAGGCCAATTTCCCCAAGTATGGCGACCTGGCGAGGGCTCATGCCGGAACAGAAATATATCCTTTCAGAATACTCATGAGCCACGATCCCTCGCACTGGAAGTCGCAGGTACTGGAAGAGTATCCCGGTATCGACCTGATGCTTGCCGGTCATACTCACGGTATGCAGTTTGGGGTGGAGATCCCCGGGTTGAAATGGAGCCCCGTTCAATACATGTACCGGGAATGGGCCGGGTTATATGAAAGTCAGGCCACTGTGTCAGCTTCAACCAGGAGGCTTTATGTGAACCGTGGATATGGCTTCTTAGGATATCCAGGGAGAGTGGGCATCCTGCCCGAAATCACCGTACTGGAATTAACCTGATCCGGTTCAAATAACCGGGTCATTTCTTCGTTTTTAAGCCTGATTGGCAGCGCGTTAAACTTTTTTTTAACTTTTGGGTCATAGTACCCCTGGCAGAACGGCGTTTTAATACCTGGTCCTGAGCCAATCCTGTTACCACAGCATTGTGGGGACGGGGAACGACTGCATGATAAAAAGATGGTCAATATTGCCGGCCCTCCTGCTGCTGGTTGCCACCGCAAATGCGCAGGGCAACACGGCCGATACTTCTATTGTACCTACCAGACAGGTCGATGTTTCATTGATCGATACCACGATCGACTATGAGGAACTCTTCCAGGATTTTGATGCTTTTATGGATTCCATCCTTTCCCCGCACAGTTATTTCCTCGTCAGCCTGTCCGCCGGAAAGGGCTATTACAATTTTGAGAATAAAAGCAATTACGAGATCACTACTTCCAAAAAACTGACCTATTCGCCTACGCTGGGGTATTACCATAAAAGCGGGTTGGGTCTGACCGGTATTGGCTATATCGCCGATGACGGTGCCAATATGAATTTCTACCAGGCGGGGATCAGTCCATCATTCGATTACCTGGCAAACAGGGATTTCGCCACAGGGATTTCGTATACCAGGTTTTTTACGAAAGACTCTCTCCCTTTTTACACCACGCCGATCCAGAATGAGCTCTATGCCTATTTCACGTACCGCAAATGGTGGGTTCGGCCCATGCTGGCGCTGAGTTATGGATGGGGGAGCCGGATGGATTACGAGGAAAGGGAGACTTTGATCCAGGACTTGCGGCTGCGCAGGAGAGGGTACACCTATATCAACACGGAAGAAAAGATCAGCGATTTTTCCGTGATGGCTTCCGTTCGACATGATTTTTATTGGCTGGATGTATTCACTTACCGGGATCATATCCGGTTTACTCCCCAGGTCAGTTTTACCAGCGGCACGCAGAAATTCGGTTTCAACCAGTCCACTTCAACGTACGCCACCATTGTCCGCAACAGCAGCAATGTGCTCTACAATACCGATGAGTTTTACCTGGATGATGAACTGAAATTCCAGCCGCTCTCCCTAACGCTTTTCCTGCGGGGAGAGTATTCGATCGGAAAATTCTTCTTCCAGCCGCAGCTGGCGCTGGATTATTTTTTCCCCGCCTCTTCCCGGAATTTCAATACCATCTTCTCGCTGAATGCGGGGTTTATGTTTTGAACGGGAAGAGTCCCGGGATTTCACGCAAAGACGCAAAGGATAAACAAAGAATACAAAAAGACTTTGCGTCTTTGTGGTTCAATTTTTTTCTCTCAGAGTTCGCAGAGTTCGCGGAGGGAGAAAATAGAAATCTCTTTCTCCGTGCCTTTGTGTCTTTGTGCCTTCGTGGTTCAATTTGTATTTTTTTTGAACCACGGAGCCACGGGATACACGGATATTTCCCTGTGAGTCTCTGTGCCTCCGTGGCATAATCTGTATTTCTCTCCCCGGGATTATGAATTTCTTCACATTTCCACGGCAATAGGAAGGTTACAATTCCAGTTTAGGAAATGACTTATTCCCGTTAAGGAAATTTAACAGCCGGGATGGGTGACTGGCATTATCCTTGAAAATTTTAAAGGTCAAATTTTTTCACCAGTAAATCATTAAAAGTATAGCCATGAAAACAAAACTCTTCTCCCTCATTGCGTTTGTATTGATCACCCAGGCGGCAATGGCCCAATTCCATGTAGGTGTAAAGGCCGGCGCGAATGTCACCAAGGTGGACGGGAAATCTTTTAAAGACGAATTCCGATTCGGTTATCACCTCGGCGGATTCATGGAGATCCGGGCCGGAAACAAGTTCGTCATCCAGCCGGAATTGCTCTGGAACCAGTATGCCACCAGGGTGGACAGTAATTACAAGAATATCTATGATGATGTTTTCAATGGCAATGCTAATGTGAAACTCAATTATCTCTCCATCCCGATCGTGGTGAACTATAAACTGATCGGGAGCTTCCTGTCCCTCCAGGCCGGGCCCCAGTTCGGGATCCTGATCGATCAGAACAAGACCCTGTTGCAGAACGGGGGCAATGCCTTTAAACGCGGGGATCTTTCCATGCTGGCCGGTTTGCAGTTTAAAGTGCTGGCCTTCCGCCTTAATGCACGGTATGCCATCGGATTGAACAATATCAGCGACCTTCCCGATGACGACAAGTGGAAAAGCCAGGGATTCCAGGTATCCGTTGGATTAGCCTTATAAAGACTATGCGACCTTATGAACGGCCCCTTCTTACCGAAGGGGCTTTTTTGTAACATTTTCTATCTCAGTGACCTATTTTGGCAGTCAATCTTTCCCGGGCACAAATCTTGGCAATACTGAATCTGCAGTCTATTTTTACCGCCTTCCCTGTTTTGAGTGGAAGAAGTGACAGTTTGACCTTAGAAGCTTTGACTATGAACTTTGACCAGTTTTTATTGCGTTCTGAAGATGAAATGGATTTTTTGCCCATTATTCCCCTGAATGAAAGTGAACAGGATGATCCCAATGGTGTAGAAGTGCCGGCCGAGATCGCTCTGCTGCCACTTCGGAATACGGTTTTGTTTCCTGGCGTGGTGCTACCCATTACGGTGGGCAGGGATAAAAGTATAAAAGCGGTGAACGATGCCTATAAAGGTGAAAAACTGATCGGCGTGGTGGCGCAAACTGACAGTAACGTGGAAGATCCCGCCATCAAGGACCTGGAAGATATCGGCACGGTGGCACGGATCGTGAAGCTGATCAAGATGCCCGACGGCGGCACCACTATCATCATCCAGGGAAAGAGCCGTTTCCTGATCGAAAGTGTTTTTTCGGAAGACCCTTATTTCAAAGCGAAGATCAAGAAACTGGATGAGGAAGAGTCGCCTAAGGACGAGGACTTTAATGCCTATGTCGCCAATATCAAAGACCTCGCAGCCGATATCGTTCAGCTTTCTCCCAATATACCCGCCGAAGCCTCCATCATTCTCCGGAATATTGAGAACCCGTCTTTCCTGATCCATTTTGTATCCAGCAACCTGAATACTGATATCAAGGATAAGCAGCGCCTGCTCGAACTGAACCATATCCGGCAGCGGGCCGACCTTCTAATGCAACTATTGCAGAAGGAACTGCAATTCGCCGAGCTGAAGAATAAAGTAACCACCAAGACAAAAACCGAGATCGATAAACAGCAGCGGGAATATTTCCTGCAGCAGCAGCTTAAAAGCATCAAGGAAGAATTAGGCGGTGACAGCAATGTGCAGGAAGTAAAGGAGATACAGAAAAAGGCGGAGACCAAGAAATGGCCGGAGACAGCCAAAGAGATGTTTAAGAAAGGGGTGGAGAAGCTGGAAAGGATGCATCCCAGCACACCGGATTATTCGGTGGTGTACAACCACCTGGACCTGATGCTGGAACTGCCATGGGAAGAGTATACCGAGGACCACTATGACCTGAAGAAGGCAAAAAAGACCCTGGATACCGATCACTACGGGATGCAAAAGATTAAGGAGCGGATACTCGAATACCTCGCGGTATTGAAATTGAAGGGTGATATGAAGAGCCCGATACTTTGTTTTGTCGGCCCTCCCGGTATTGGTAAAACATCATTGGGCAGGAGCATTGCGGCCGCCATCGGCAGAAAATATGTGCGGCTGAGCCTGGGCGGTTTGCATGATGAAAGTGAGATCAGGGGTCACCGCAAGACCTATATCGGCGCCATGCCGGGCAGGATACTTCAATCTATCCGCAAAGTAAAATCCTCCAACCCGGTGATGATACTGGATGAGATCGATAAAGTGGGTAGTGATTTCCGCGGAGATCCCTCATCGGCCCTGCTGGAAGTGCTGGATCCTGAACAGAACCACAGTTTTTATGATAATTACCTGGAGATGGAGTACGACCTGAGCAAGGTTCTCTTCATCGCCACGGCCAATAATTACCAGAATATTCAACCGGCGCTGCGCGACCGGCTCGAGATCATTGATCTCAGCGGTTACGCGGTGGAAGAAAAGATCGAGATTGCCAAACGTCACCTCCTGCCCAAGCAAAAAGAACTGCATGGTCTCAAAAGCAGCAATTTCAAGGTGAATGATAAAGTACTGGAGAAGGTCATCCAGGATTATACCAGGGAAAGCGGAGTACGGGAACTCGACCGGCAACTGGCTTCCATCATGCGTTACCAGGCCAAACAACTGGCGATGAAAGGAAGATTGAAAAGTACGCTGACCGCTGTTGATATCGAGAAGATCCTGGGCAAGCCCCGTTACAGCAACGATATCTATAAAACCGTGAACATGCCGGGTGTGGCCGTGGGTCTTGCCTGGACCTATGTGGGCGGGGATATCTTATTTATAGAAACCAGTTTAAGCGATGGGAAAGGTGAGCTGAAGCTTACCGGCAACCTCGGCAATGTGATGAAGGAAAGCGCCAGCACTGCGCTGACTTACCTGCAGTCCAATGCAAAACGATATAAGCTGGATGCCCGGCTTTTTGAAAAAAAGAACATCCATATTCACGTTCCGGAAGGAGCCGTACCCAAGGATGGTCCCAGCGCCGGTATCACCATGATGACGGCCATTGCATCTGCATTAACAGGTAAAAGGGTCAAGCCCTTCCTGGCCATGACCGGTGAGATCACCCTGCGGGGGCAGGTGTTGCCCGTTGGTGGTATCAAGGAAAAAGTGCTGGCAGCCAAGAGAGCCGGTCTGAAAGAGATCATTCTTTGCTGGCAGAATGAAAAGGATGTGCAGGAGATCGAATCGGAATTTATCAAAGGTATCAGGTTCCATTATGTGAAAACAATGAACCAGGTGCTGGAGATGGCCCTGGTGGAGTGAGTTATTTCAGTTAAATTTTGAGTCGGTTAAATAAAGCGACGCTTCTTTTAGCAGTATCCCGGTTGAAATTATCCCACGCAGAATGCGCAGAGAGCGCAGAGTATCTGGTTGTTTAATTGTCTATGTGTAAACGGTGGTGTTTTTAAAATTCCATACTCCGTGTCTTTGTGCCTTCGTGGTTCAATTCATTTTTTTTACAAAGCGTTCGCTGCCCTGTTTGCGAGAAATTCAAATCGAGACAGAATCCTCCTTATACGGGAGGATTTTCTTTTTTGTAATACTGTATTTTCGCAATGCATTGCGTTCCTTCCTTACAATACTATTCCTTTCTTTACTCCTGCAGGCAGGTTCCCAAACCCTTGGCGGAAATGCCGTATTTAATTTTTTAAGGCTACCCAATACTCCGCAACTCACAGCCATGGGCGGGGTCAATGTTTCACACGGCTCCAATGATGTGGGACTCGCATTCAACAATCCTGCCTTGTTGAATGCCGGTATGCACAGCCGGCTGAATGCCGTTTTCAACCATTTTTATTCCGGGATCAGCGTTTATCATCTTTCCATGGGATACCGGAATGAAAAGCTCAAAACGAATTTCCTCTGGGGGTTGAATTATTTCAGCTACGGGAGTGCAACGGAAACGGATGCTGCGGGGAATATTCTCGGGAATTTCCGGCCGACCGACTGGGTGATGCAGGTTTCGGCATCCAGGGCTTACCTGCAAAAATGGAACTATGGCGCTACGCTTAAATTCATCAGTTCCAACTACGGGCAATACAGCTCCAATGGCATTGCGATGGATGTGGGCGTGTTGTACCGCGATACCGCCAAGCTGTTTTCCGCTTCCATACTGGCAAAGAATATGGGTGCCCAGTTGAAAAAATACGAGGGTACTGATGCGGATGATCTTCCCTTTGACCTGCAGGTCGGCATCAGCAAGCGGCTGGAGAAAGCACCTTTCGGTTTTTCACTGACCGGCCAGAGGATACACCGTTTCAATATACGTTATGATGATACGACATTCAATAACGAGAATGGTTACCCGAATGCATCCCCTAAAAAATTTAATATGGGCAAATTGATTGATCACCTTGTGCTGGGTGCGACAATCTATTTCGGCGACCGGGTGGAATTCAATGCCGGTTATAATTTCCTGCGAAGAAGGGAGCTTAACATTGGCAGGGAAGGTAACGGGCTGAATGGCTTTTCACTGGGAGCGGGCGTGATGCTGGGAAAGATACAGGTCCGATATGCCAGGTCCCAATACCAGGGAAATACGGCTTATAACCAGTTTGGATTGAACCTGAAACTGAATGAATATTTCGGCTTGGGGAAATTCGGAGAGAAAATCGGTTGGTAAATGTAAGGCTTCGGGCTTCAAGCCACAAGCTGTGAATACTTAACTATCGGGAACTTATTCACCATTCACCATTCACTCAATCATCCTGTACACTTCAAATGCTTCCGCGTATTCGCTGCCGCACTGCACGGCCCTTACTTTGGCAAGGGATCGGATAAAATCTTCCTGCATATAATTCCGGTGCGATTGTGAACGGTAGGCGACTATTGCCATTACTTTCTTTTCTATATCTGCGGAGGAGAGTTTGATAAAATAGGTGGAACGGAAACGACTGTGGTTCCATGGCAGTTCATACCCCAGTACAGTGCAATTTTTAAACGCTCTCAGTGCTTCGGTGTGTATGACTTCGTGGTCCTGGTGGTTATCGCAGGAGGAAGGGATGAATACTATATTAGGCTGTAAGTTCCTGTTCAATTTTACCAGTTCTTCGAGTATAGGCTGCCTGTTTGTATCAAACTCCCTTACCTCGAAATCAAAGAAATGCAGGTTCGATGGATCCATTCCAAGAGCCATTGTAGCGGAGCGGCATTCTTTTTCCAGTGTATCTTCTTCGAAACCGGCTGGCAATGACTTTTTACAGAGGGAAAAAGCGGCATAATGCACTTCCAACCCTTCGGCACAATACTTCGCCATCGTTCCGCCGCAACCGAGTTCACCGTCGTCGGTGTGGGGGGCCAATACCAATATTTTTTCAGGGTGGGGCATGGGACAAAAGTAAATGATATTTAACGAGGAATGAAATGAGCGGGTGGATGTTTATGTCTCATTTTGGATCTCGCACATAGCGAGCATCAAACGCTGCGTGAAAAAAATAAGTTGAACCACGGAGGTACGGGGACAGGGAGATACACGGAGTTGCTCCGTGATCCTCTGTGCCGCTGTGTCACCGTGGTTCAAAAAATACATATTGAGCCACGAAGGCATAATGTCACAAAGGCACGAAGTAAAAGAATTGTAATTACACCTTCACATAAGCAGAGGCTATTATTCAAACACCTACTCTGTGTTCTTTGTATCATCCTTCAACTCAGCCTGGTCTTTTGCCTGTTGCCTTACCAGTTCGGTCAGGGTGGTTTCCAGCCTGCGGATACGGGAGAAGAGCTTCAGTATGATGAAGAGGAAAAACAGGATGCAACTGTAAAACAAAAGGTCGGCCCCGCGGCCAACACCCAGCCGGTGAGCGATTGTATTGGTGTATTCGGGGAAAAGTATAAAGAAAACGCCAAGACCGGCAAACAGGAAAAGGGCAATGAGATCGATCAGGGCATTCCGGAAACGGGAAATGTAGTAGGCGAAGATGATGACCACGCCGCTGAGTAGTAATATCTGTATCCCGTTCATTTGAAAATTTTATTTAAAAGTATATCAAAAAAGATTCGGAAACTTCCCCAGACGGTCTGGCCTTTCTTCCTTGAATAATCGGTATAATGAATGGTGACGGGGATCTCTTTGTACCGGAGCCGTTGTTTTTTAACCTCCCCGATGATCTCAGTGGCATGTGCCATGCCGCTTTGCCGCAGATGGATCTTTGCGGCCGCTTCAGCAGTCATGGCGCGGAGGCCATTGTGCGCGTCGGTCAGCAGCAGGCCCGTAAAAAAGTAGTTGATGAAGCGGGCAATTTGCAGGACAAATCTTCTCCCGGCGGGTATCCTGCTGTTGTTGAGGATAAACCTGGATCCCAACGCGATATCCGCTTCCCTGCTGACTAATGGCTCCAGCAGTTTATCGATATCAGTTGCCTGGTGCTGGCCGTCTGCATCATAGGTTACAATGAATTTTGCCTTCCGGCTTAAAGCGAATTCTATACCTGTTTGCAGCGCTGCGCCCTGGCCAAGGTTTACTCTGTGCCGCAACAGGAAGACCGGAAAACCTTTCAGCAATCCTCCCAGTTCCTGCCCGGAGCCATCATCCACCACTACGATGGAATAGCGCATGGGAGACAGTTCATGAAGGACCTTTTTGATCACTTTCTCTTCATTATAGGCAGGTATAATGACAAAGACATCCTTTGTATTAACGGGGGGTAACATATAAAGTATAAAAGTAGAACCGATTATACTGACCTGCAAGCCTGGTACCGGCGTAATTGATAAAAGGCTGAAATGCAGTAAGGCTTTTTTCACTGATCATGGCGAGAAGGATGACCGGTTCTTTTGTTTTTAATGTGGTGGGATATTTTAGCGCATCCAGGTCTTCCAGTACCGGGGCATGCTGGTAAAGGCTTGCCCGGTAGCTGGCATAATACAGGGAGCCGGTTACCACGACCTTTTTGACCTTCAGCGAATCCTGTTGCTGGCGGATGACGGATGCAGCGTACCGCTGGAATCCCAGTTCCTGTTTCCAGTAATATTCCTCTTTTCCGATACCGGTCAGTCTGTTCGCCGTGAATGCGAGCCCCCTGAATGCTTCCGGCAGGAGCAGAAAAGGAAGGATGAAGATGATGTATTTTGAAAATCCGGTTGCCTGCTTCCTGTAATTATAAAAAAGTACAAAGATGCTGAGGTGGACAAGGATGTCGGCCAATCCGTAATAACGCGCATCTTCTACATAGGTCCACCAGCGGTCCGGAGGAATCAGTTCCTTATCCACCACAATGGAAAGCGCGGCCAGTACCAGCGTAATGGAAAGAGCGAGGGAGAAGGCAAGAAAAAAGAATGTTTTAGGAAGAGAAGCTTTATTAAGCCCCGACCGCAAGAAGAAGATCACAGCAGCGACCAGTAATGCTGTAAATAGCAGTACATGAACGAGCCTGAAGCTGTTCATCACCTGCATTTTTGCATGCCCTGCAATTTTCCCGACAGTGTTTGGGGTGATGAATGCAGCGGGTATAAAAGGATGTGCCTTAAAAAGGTGTTCAGGGAAAAAACCCCTGCCGCTGGCACTGATATGCGCTCCGGAGCCGCTGATGCTTTGCTGGTACAGGTAAAGGGCCGTAATGCCAGCGGCCGCGATCATAAATGTAATCAATGCCGCTTTACGGGCTGCGGCAGAAATATTCTGGTACCCATATAGAAAAAGGAAGATGGGCAGGGTGAATACCACGGGAAAGAACAGGTATTTAAGGCTGGCGCTCATTAAAAGACAAAGACCCGCAAGGGCTGCTCTTCCGGACCAGCGCCGGTTGGTTTTGATTGCGGCAAGGATAATGTAAACAGCAGCGAGGAAAAACGCAATGGCAATACTGTCGGTAGAACCGGTGAAAAAGAAATAATAGATGAAAAAGCCGTTCATCAGCGTAAATAGGTTCACTACGGGCAAAGAAACATCCAGCAGGAAAAGGATCTTTCTCGTGATCAGGATAATGGATAGGGCGGCAAGTACGTCCAGTATATAACAGGCGACCAGGTAATCATGTCCGAAGACGATATAAAATGGGGCAAGCAGGACTGAATAGCCCGGTGGCCAGTTGGTCAGTGGCTGGTAGATAGTGGCAGAAAGATCACCCCGACTCACGATGGCAGTGCTGATGCCATTACCTTCTGTAAAGTGCCGGGTAGCGATGACCTGGAAGGTGGTATCAAAGAAACTGTCCAGGTAAAATAACAGTTGGAGGATACGGGCCCCGGCAGCGAGCAGGATAATGAATAGGGAGGTTCTTTTATCGGACAAGATCTTATTAAAGGAGGGCAATTGCATACTTGTTCTTACCGGGGAGTTACATAAAGCGTATAAAAATAGGTATTCCCGTATTTCCCTTCCAAAACAGTTCCCGGATATGAAGTGAAAGGCCGGAACATTTCCAGGCGGTTATCAACGATCAGTGCTAACAGAAGTACCGGTTCTACTGTTTTAAATGATGCGGGATCGTTAAGACTGGTCCAATCCCGCAGGCTGGGCAGTTGCTGGTGGCGGCTGGTATATATGTTCCTGTAATATTTAGATCCCGAAACAACAACTTTCGTCACCCCCAGCGCTGCTTTTTTATCCTGAATAAATTTTGCTGTGTATTGCTGGAATTGCAGCTCATGCTGCCAGTAATAGGATTCTTTTCCCAGGTTGATGAGCCTGTTGGCAGTGAAGATCATGCCTCTTGCCATTTCAGGCAACAGTAGGAAAGGAAGGGCTGTGAAAAGAAGTTTTATGGTTTTATTTGTTGTGTTCCCTGCCCGCTGCAATAAAAGGAATAAGGACAGTTGAAGCAGGATTTCCGGCAGGCCAAAGTACCGCGCATCTTCTATATAGGTCCACCAGTTTTCCTGGTTTATAATTTCTTTATCCACTACTAACGACAAAACGGCGAGAACAATGCTGATCGTCACTGAAATGAGAAGGGCCAGCAACAGGAAGGACATACCGGGGGACGCTTTCTTCAGCCCGTTCCGTAAAAAATACCGGGCAGCCATGATCACGAGTGTGCAAAAAGTGACCACGTGGATCAACCTGAACAGATCCGTGAACAGTGATGGTAAATGGCTGGGTAACCTGCTTAATGTATTGGGGGTAATAAAGGAAGCCGGAATAAAGGGATGTAACCGGAGCATGTGTTCCGGGAAGAATCCCCTGCCCGGGGAGCTGATATAGGTGCCGGCGCCGCTGCTATATTTTTGATATACAATGATCGCAGCCACCCCGCAGGCGGCAATAGCAAAGGTAATGAAGGCGGCCTTTCTGACCAGGGCTGACCTGTTATGCCAGCCATATATGTAAACGAACAGGGGCAACGTGAATACAACCGGGAAGAAAAGATATTTCAGGCTCGCGCAAAGTAACAGGCAACAACCTGTGATAAGGGCGTTACGTATCCATCTTTGGTTGGTTTTAATTGCTGCCAGGGAATAATAGATGGCGGCAAGAAAAAAAGCGATGGCGATCCCGTCTGTTGAACCGATAAAATAGAAGTAATGAATATAAAAGCCCGTCATCAATGTGAACAGGTTGATCAACGGCAGGGAGACATCAAGTACCTGCAGGATCCTGCGGCATAGAAAAATGATGGAGATGGCTGCAAGCATATTGAGTACAAAGCAGGCGACCAGGTATTGCTCGCCGCTGGCAATGTAAAACGGTGCCAGCATCAGGCTGTATCCCGGGGGCCAGCCGATCTGTGGCAGGTATTGGATGGAAGCAAGGTTCTCCGGTATTACAACGGCTGTGCTAATTCCATGCCCGTTGACCAGGTTCTGTGTCCCCATCACCTGGAAGCTGGTATCAAACATCAGGTCGAGGTAGAACAGGGATTGAAGTCCCCGGGCAGCGATGGCAACAAGGATGACAACAAAGGACGCCGTTTTGCCTGACAACAGTTTATGTATTGCATTAAACATACGCCGGGGGGTAAACAAATGAGTTATTCAGGATTTATTTTTTTTGGATCTTTCAACTGGTGTATTTAAAAACTGAAACAGTATTCAGGTATCCATAAGCGATTAAAGAGTGAAAGAACGACCCTGTATAAATGTATGAAAAACGAGGCATTATTAGTTGTACGAACAAATTCGGGTTCAGTATCAGAGGTTACTTTTAAACTTACTTTTATTTAAAATATGTCACCTTTCTCAATTATAAAACTTGTTGAGTCTTTTAGTAAAGGGAGCCGTTGATTAAATTCGGAATTCAGAATCTGTCGAAAAATATTAACCGGGCTGATCCCTTCGTAAAAACCGGCATAATTTCCTGATGGCAGGTGAACAGCGGTAAGATTCATAAAATAATATTTTTTATCAGCATTCCCGACAAACTGCCGAAACCCATGATCGGATAAAAGCAAGATCACCGGAGGGATCCGGGATTTGAGTTTTATATGGTCTATCAGTGACAACAGCCGCTTATTTGTATACTGGAGAAATTCGGTGTATTGGATCTTCAGCTGATCAAATAACCCGAGAGAGTCGTTTAAAGAAAAAGGACGACCATCCCTGTCGAAATAATAGGGAGCATGCGGCATCGTGAAATGACAGTACACAAATTTCGGGCGCTGGTCTTTTTGAAGCGCTGCCTGGCGGGTGAGGCTGTCCAGTTTACGGTCATTGTTCAGGTCGTGGTTGATTAGCCGCTCTACGGTTTGCTTACTGAAAAAATTAAAGCCGGCGTTGGTCAGGAAGCGGCGGATAAATGTTTGGGATGTCAGGATCAACCGCTTCGGTAGAAAATAATATTTCGTAACCGCTTTTTCCTGGTTGTTGAAATCAAAGAGTGAATTATTAATAAACCGGTAACCCAGCGAGGAAAAAAAGCGGGTTGTATTGTTCCGGTTGATGATGTTCCTGCATAGGAGCATGTCACGCTGCGTTACGAGTGTATCCGCCGTGAGTTCCGGGTAATGCATGCTGAAAAGGGATGCCATGGAATAAACCGTGGCGTTGTAGTTGGAACGGGTGTTGCCGATCACGCGGAAACCCCGTTTCGTAAGTTCGTTCTCAAATGCAGAATTATCAAAGGAGAAAATTTCCTTCAATTCCTGTTGCCCTGCATATTCATCGGGTATAATGACATATACATCAGGTAGTGAACAGGTGTCGCAGGAAACAAACTTATTGCCGAGATTCGGGGTTGAGTAATGTTCTCTATCCAGGACCCTTGGCAGGAGGAAGACAAGGTCGACAATAATCAATAACCCGAAGAGCAGGTTCAGGAAAAGGGTGATCTTTAAAAAGGGTTGCCGGGATCTCTTCAGGCAAATGGCCATCGCTAAAAGGATCAGGAGAAACAACGGGATGATAAAAATATACCGCACAACCAATACATTGACGCCCCATTGGGCTTTCGCAAAGTCGTGCAGGCTGCCAAAAAAGAAATTAAAAGCAAGTATGTAAAAAGTCAGCAAGGCGGCTTTGCGAAGGTGACGGAAGAGAAAATAGAAGAGTGCGGTGAGTGCCACCCCAGCACCTGAAAACAGCAAGGTTTGTTCAATGGCCGTACCGGTCATGCCCGGAACATAATTTTCCATGAGCACATGTAGCATAAAGAATGCAGGCAAAAGCAGCAGGAAAAAAGGTTTTTCAGTAAAAACTTTCATTGACCGGGAGTAATAAACTGTAAGAACGGTAAAATTATCAAAACAACATCATAGGCATGACTTATTTTACTGATTTTATCCGGCCGTTTAAATAGTTTATTTTCGGACTTCATAATCATGGAAAAACTTGTTTATATCGGCATGAGTGCCGACCTGGTGCACCCCGGGCATCTGAATGTGATCCGCAAAGGAAGGCAACTGGGAAGGGTCATTATCGGGTTGCTTACAGATGAGGCGATCGCTACTTACAAAAGGGTGCCGTATCTCACTTTTGAACAAAGAAAGGTAGTTGTGGAGAATATTACAGGGGTAAGTGAAGTTATTCCACAAACCACGCTGGACTATACGGCAAATCTTTTGAAGTTAAAACCCGACTATGTCGTTCACGGGGACGACTGGGTTTCAGGAGTGCAACAGTCAACCCGCCAAAAAGTGATCGAAACACTGAAGGTATGGGGAGGGGAACTGGTAGAAGTGCCTTATACAGGCGGCGTCAGCTCGTCCGGTATTCAACAGGCCATCAGGGAAGCAGGTACCACTCCGGACAACCGGTTAAAAAGACTTCAGCGAATTTTATCGGTCAAACCCTGCATCCGGGTACTGGAAGCGCATAACGGACTGAGCGGACTGATCGTTGAAAATACAGCGTTCACTGGTGCCGCAGGTGTTACGGAGGAATTTGATGCAATATGGATAAGCAGTCTTACCGGCTCAATGATAAAAGGTAAACCGGATACCGAGGCCGTGGATATTACTTCACGCCTGCAAACGCTTAATGAAATACTGGAGGTAACTACCAAACCGGTGATCTTTGACGGTGATACAGGCGGTAAAACAGAACATTTTGTTTTTACAGTCCGTACCCTGGAACGATTGGGTGTTTCGGCTATCGTGATCGAGGATAAAACCGGTTTGAAGCGGAATTCACTATTAGAGGAGAGATCATCACAGGAACAGGATAGTATTGAATCCTTTTGTGAAAAGATAAAAGCCGGTAAAAGAAGCTGTCTCACCCGTGAGTTCATGCTCATTGCAAGAATCGAAAGCCTTGTACTGGGACGCCCTGTACCAGAAGCTTTGACCAGGGCCGAAGCATATATAAAGGCAGGGGTGGATGGTATCCTGATTCACAGTAAATCCCCGGATGGGAAAGAGATCCTCGATTTTGCAGAAAAATACCGGATACTAAATGATAAAGTGCCGCTTATTGCCGTTCCCACTACTTATAACAATCTTACCTGGATGGAGCTGCGGGATGCCGGTTTCAGTATGGTTGTCTATGCCAATCAACTTTTACGAAGTGCCTATCCAGCTATGCTGACCACTGCTCAGTCGATATTACAATACAACCGGGCAAAAGAAACAGACGCTACACTTATTACCCTCCCGGAACTTTTTAACTTAATCCCAGCGAATTATGATCAGCCCTGAAAGGCTATATCATTTTTTGAAGCAGAAAGGAATCCGCTTCTATACCGGTGTTCCGGATTCACTTTTTAAGGATTTTCTCAGTTATCTCCAGGATTATACCAGTGCCGGGGAGCATGTAATAACTGCCAATGAAGGACTGGCGGTGGCGCTGGCATCGGGACATTATTTGAGTACCGGACAGGTACCCGTTGTTTACCTGCAAAATTCAGGTCTTGGAAATATTGTAAACCCGCTCACCTCACTGGCGGATAAAGAAATGTTTGCGATTCCAATGATGCTGCTGATAGGGTGGAGGGGCAGACCGGGTGTAAAGGATGAACCCCAGCATAAAAAAATGGGTCGGATCACGCTTCCCTTACTGGATACACTGGAAGTACCTTTTTACCTGCTTGAGCCTGATGAAGCGGCAAGTTTGGATAAGATCGAAAAAGCGATGCAAAGAGCCGCAGAAATTTCAGCTCCCGTTGCGCTGGTGCTGCCGGAAGGAATTTTTGAAAAATACCGGGGAAGGGTGGAAATGGAAAACTATAAGTTGATCCGGGAAGAAGTGATCAGGGAAATCATCGCTGCATTACAGGGTAAGGAAACAGTTGTCTGCAGCACCGGTAAGATCGGCCGTGAATTTGAAGAGCAGAACAGGATCGCCGGTAAAAAGATCGGCAGTTATTTGCTCAGCCCGGGGGCCATGGGACATGCCGGTCATATTGCCATAGGACTGGAATCCGGTGAAAAAAGAAAAATCATCTTTTTAGACGGTGATGGTGCGATGCTGATGCATTTAGGTGCTTTGCCCTTGATGACGCGAATAGCAGGAAATGATTTTGTCCATGTTCTGATCAATAACGGTAGCCATGAATCAGTAGGTGGCCAGCCAACCGGAGCCTTTATGATGGATTGCTGCGGTATCGCAACTGCCTGCGGGTATAAAAAAACAACCACTATCAGCAATGAAGCGGAATTGAAAAAATGGCTTACAGAAGGACTATTTATCGATGAAAAACAATTTGTAGAAATAAGGACAAACCGGTTTAGCAGGCCCGACCTGGGCAGACCAGGTGGCGAACCGGCTGAATGGAAGAAAGAATTTATGCGCTCATTAAAGAAAAAGAACGCCCGCTAACTCATGCAAAAACTGCTGCAAGCTGTAGGAAGTATCTGGCAGACCGTGTCGGAGATACGGCAGGGTGGACATGCGTCAGTTTACCTGATCACGGGCAGGCATTTCCTTTTGGAGGATGCAAGGGATCTTTTGAAGGACGTGGCCTACACGCATTACGTTAAAACATCCACCCTGCTGGAAGAACCGGAGGCGGAATCTGTTTTCCAGAGTTATAAACAAAGTCGTGCCACCGTTTTGCTCGCCATTGGCGGGGGAGCTGTCATAGACCTTGCCAAAATGGTTATAAGCAAATGCAAAACCGTGGCATACCCTATTCCGTTTCTTATCGCGGCACCGACAACTGCCGGATCAGGAAGTGAAGCCACCCAATTTGCGGTACTGTATAAAGGGGATAAAAAAATATCAGTCTCAGATCCGGTCATGCTTCCTGCACTGGTCATACTGGATCCGGAGCTTACCTGCGATATGCCTTCCCGGCTAGCAGCCATATCAGGAATGGATGTGCTGGCGCAGGCGGTAGAATCGTATTGGAACATACATGCTACAGCAGCATCCATGACCTTTGCTGCTGAAGCGATCGGTTTGTGGAATAAATATTTCATTCCGGCAGTCCTTGAAAAAGATGCATTTGCAAGGGAGAATATGCTCTGGGCGGCCCATTTGGCCGGCAAGGCAATCAATATAACTCGAACGACAGGGCCCCATGCTTTATCTTATTATCTGACTGCAAAATACCAGGTGCCGCATGGACAGGCGGTGGCGCTTTACCTGCCTGTTTTTTTCCGGTATAATAAACCCGGACCGGAATTATGCCGGCTGTTGGAAGTCCAGGAATATGCGGCGGCGGCTGAAAAGGTTTACGCTATTATGTCGAAAGCAGGACTGGCGGTTCGATTTTCCGATTTGGAACTCCGTAAAGATGAGATCATTGATGAACTGCTGCGGGATGTCAACCCCGAACGGTTTGCCAATAACCCAGTTCCTTTTAATGCCCCGAAATTAAAAAAACTGATACTGGAATATCTTTAGATAAAATGGGACTGATCAGCGAATACAGGGAGGTGACACGGTTGTTGCAGGAAAAACAAGCGGTTGTTTTTTATGCAGAGAGCCGACATTATTACCAGTATTTTGAAACGCTGATCAATGAGCTGACGGAAAAGCGTGGTATCCAGATCTGTTATATTACGTCCGATAAAGAGGACCCGGTTCTGAAGGGACAATCATCGGGAATAATGGCCGTTTATTGCAAGTGGATGCTGGGTTTCCTGTTTAAGCGGATCCGGGCGGATGTAATGGTCCTTACCATTACTGATCTGGGCAATTATGTAATCAGCCGCTCGCCCCTTGTAGGGGAATATGTCTATATGTTTCATGCGGCGGTCAGCACTCACCTGCAATACACAAAAACCGCTTTTTTGAATTATGATTCGGTTTTTTGCACCGGGGATTTCCAGTTAAAAGAATTGCAGAAAGCAGAGGCGCTCTATGCGGCTAAACAAAAATCATTTATATCTTACGGATATCCCCTGCTGGAAGTTCTTAGCGGAGCTGAAAAAACAACCGGTAGTACGAGTACTATCCTGATCGCGCCTTCATGGTTTGAAGGCTGTATTTTCGAAACCTGCCTGGAAGAACTGCTGCAACAACTGGCTGTCCTTCCGTACCGGGTGATCGTTAGGTCGCACCCGGAATATGAAAAGAGGTATCCCAAAAAATTTCGCAGAATCCGGGAATTGGTCCGTTCGTATGCCAATATGGAGATCGATGAGCTACCCAATGTAATGGACCGACTTCCCGGTACAAACATTCTGATAACAGACCGTTCGGGTATTGCATTTGAATTTGCCTTGGGTGTGAAAAGGCCTGTTTTGTTCATTGAAACCGGGCTTAAGCTAACAAACCCTGATTGGGAAGAATTGGGAATAGAACCGTTGGAGAATTCCTGTCGTGCCGAACTGGGTATTTCAATTGCGCCCGATCAACTGAGCCGGTTGCCGGAAAAACTGAAAGAATTGGAAGAATTCAGTATCGGTTTCGGGCAACGAGCTGAAGAATTGAAACGAAAACATTTTTTTAACCCGGAGGATGGCCGAAGGTCTGGGACGGAATATATTTTGAGTAAGCTGACTAATGAGTAACCATAAGTCATTTTTTTTTTCCCGTTTTTTCCTTATTCCCCTTAAAAAATGATTTGATTCGCACCCAGGACATTTTTATCCAGAAAGCGGCACCGAGCACTGCAGCAATGATCGCCTGGAGAAGATAACCGCTGCTGCCGGGTTCTATATAAAGCAAAAATTCATTCATCACAAATACGCCAGGTTTGTTTTCGGGGTCAAAGTTAACAAGGTTTCATACATCAGTCGTATGGTGTTCTCAATATCATCCTTGTGGAGCATTTCCACCGTGGTATGCATGTAACGGAGCGGTATGGAAATAAGAACGGAAGGGCAACCGTCATTGGAATAAGCAAAAGAATCCGTATCCGTGCCGGTGCTGCGACTGAGTGCGCGCCATTGCACGGGGATCTTTTTTTCGGCCGCTACTTTTTCCACCACAGCCAGTAATTTATTATGTACTGCCGGGGCGTAAGAAAGGGAAGGGCCTTTCCCGGTACTGACATCACCCTCGATCATTTTGCTGATCATGGGGGTGGTGGTGTCATGCGTTACATCGGTAACAATGGCCATATTGGGTTTGATCCTGCGGGCGATCATTTCGGCGCCGCGAAGGCCGATCTCTTCCTGCACCGCGTTGACCACATAAAGACCGAAGGGAAGCTTCTTCTTGTTTTCCTTTAATAACCGGGCCACTTCGGCGATCATGAATCCACCAATGCGGTTATCAAAGGCACGGCCGATATAATTGCCGTTGGCCAGTTCGTCAAAACCATCATCATAGGTGACCACGGCCCCGATATGGATACCCAGTGCCTCCACTTCTTTCTTTTTCCTGGCCCCGCAATCGAGCCAGAGATTATCTGTACGCGGGATGGGTTCTTTCTGATCGGGATTACTGATGCGGGTATGGATGGCCGGCCAGCCAAAAACGGCTTTTACTATCCCTTTTTTACCATGAATATTGACCCTTGATGCCGGGGCAGTCTGGTGGTCAACCCCGCCGTTCCTTTTCAGGTAAATAAGTCCATCGGCTGTGATATAATTCACAAACCAGCTTATCTCATCGGCATGGGCCTCGATCACTACTTTAAAAGGATGTTCGGGATTGATGATGCCCACGGCTGTACCGTACGGGTCCACATAATGTTTGTCAACATAGGGCTTCAGGTATTCGATCCACAATTTCTGCCCCCAGGTCTCGAAACCCACAGGGGAAGCATTGTTGATATAATTCTTCAGGAATGCGAATGCTTCGCCGGTCATTATCGCTTTCTTGCCTTTTCCGGAAGCCGAAGGATGGGACTTTGCAGCTTTTGCCATAAATGGGGTTTATATTCTGTCAAAAATAATCAAATGCCGGCTACCAGCATCAGGATGGCCGAAAGGGCCATGAGTCCGTCCAGTACCACATAATACAGCAAGTCAGAAAAATGGCGGCGGGCATAATGATGAATGAATGCAAGGACCAGGCCGGGAAGCAGCAGGAGTGTGATGGACCTGCTGCTGAAATGATGACCGGAAAGAGCTATTGTAGCGATGACATATACAAGCCATGAAAAATAATAAAGCCGCGTAATATTCTTCTCTGAGAGGAAAGTGATCAGGCTCTTTACACCTTCCGCCCTGTCATCTGCACGGTCGCGGAAGTCAAACAGGATACAAATACAGTAGATGAAAAAATACCGGCTGATGACATAAAGGGTAACGGAAATGTTCCAGGACTGACCGGAAACGATGAGCGGTAGAACTGTTGTTACATACATCCAGACAAAGGCCAGGAAGATGGTCTTCCCGATCGCCACTTTCCGCAGGCGGTGAAAAAGAGGGTGCGGCAATTTGGGAGCTGAATACAGGAAAGTGGCCACAACGGCCGGCAAGAGCCAGGGCCAGTATGCAGAAAGGCGAAAAAAGAAAACAACAGAACCCGCCAGCCCGGCAAAAAGAAAGAATAAAATGAGATTCCGGTTTTTCGCCTGCCACTGTATGCGGGGTGAAGGGATAAGGGAATGCGTGGTAAAATAATAGTGAAAATTGTAGCTGGTGATCGTGGAAAAGAAAATGAATTGGACCAGCGTTTGATCGGGGTCCGCCCCGGTCAGCAGCCTTGCGCTTTGATAGGTCATCAAAACAGCACAACAGGCAATGAACAGGTTGCTGTAAACAAGGAAGGCCAGTAGTTGTTTAAGCCATTTCAATCGTAAGGTCAGGGTCTTTTCAGTCTTATTTTTTCCGACTGGCTGTAATTGCTACGCTGACCTTTTTTATCTTTCAGCACCAGTCCGAAGGAGGCTGTGGTATCGCGTAAGGAGACCCCGGAAAGCGGTACCATATCTGGAATATTGTTGGTATTGTATTCAAAATCGATCCGGAGATCGGCCTGTCTTGTTTTAGCAGGCAGGTTGAGACGGGCGAAAGTATATCGAAGTGTGTCGACAGGTATTTCGGTGGCACCGTTATACCATTTATATACGATCAGCACAGAATCCACATCACCTTCATCATCCGTATAATCCCCTTTGATGGTGATCACATCACCGCTGAATACAGTGGAAGGTGTGATGGATTTGATCGTCACCTGCGGCTCCGTTTTGAACTTATCTTTGCTGCAGGCAACGATGAGGATCGCGAGCAGCAGGGGTAGCACAAACCTTTGTTTCATCGGGGTTATTTGAGTGTTAACAAATTTACATTTTTTACCAACACGAAGGGTGGTGAATCGCCAATGGGATCATAATATTTTCGGTGTCCGGAACGACAATTTTGAGGCGACCGCCCTTGAAGTTTTCCGTTTCCAGGCACAGTATAACCCTGTTTATCACTCTTTCCTGGAAGCCCTGCAGGTAAATCCAGAAGCTATCAGTACAGTGGAGCGGATCCCCTTTTTACCGGTCCGGTTCTTTAAAACGCAGGCAGTTCAGACAACTGAATTTGAGCCGGAGGCTGTATTTGAAAGCAGCGGAACCTCCGGTACGGTGAACAGCCGGCACTTGGTAAAGGACCTGGGATTGTACAGGCGGAGTTTTATCAACTGTTTCGAACTTTTTTACGGGCCGGTAAAGGACTGGTGCATTATCGGTCTTCTGCCTTCTTACCTCGAACGGAAGGGTTCGTCGCTGGTGTACATGGTGGATCATCTTATCCAAATGAGCAGTCACCCGCAAAACGGTTTTTACCTCTATGAGCAGGAAAATTTATCAGCTACACTTGCAGTACTGGAAAAGGAGCATCAAAAAACATTGCTGATCGGGGTCACATTTGCACTGCTTGACCTGGCAGAGAAATTTCCCCAACCGCTGGAACATACGATCATTATGGAAACCGGCGGAATGAAGGGCAGGAAAAGGGAAATGATCCGTGAAGAAGTACACCAGTTGCTGAAAACGGCTTTCGGGGTACCTGCCATTCATTCCGAGTACGGCATGACGGAATTATTATCCCAGGCCTATTCAAAAGGAGAGGGGATATTTTCCTGTCCCCCCTGGATGAAGGTTCTGCTACGGGATGAAGAGGATCCGTTTACAGTTACTACCAAAGGTAAAGGCATCATCAACGTGATCGATCTTGCCAATATTTATTCCTGTTCCTTCCTTGCTACGGATGATGCCGGGATGGTATATGATGACGGATCTTTTGAAGTGTTGGGGAGGGTGGATGGGAGCGACCTGAGGGGCTGTAGTTTGCTGACCGTTGCCTAAACCGCTAACAAACGGTATTCGGAAAAATCGCATAATTTGAACCTGCTCCCTGAAAATAAGTTTGTTTGCCAAAAATTGCCTGAACATGAAACGCAGTATCTCCATTAAGTATCCGCTTTTGATAATTCTTTTTTGTAGCGGGATGAATAACCATCCATTAAACGCGCAGCAAAGCAGCATTGATCTATACCGGCAGGCCAGCGAAATGGCTGATGTCATGCTGCAGTACAAAGCGGACAAATCCACGATCCTCCGTTTTTATTCTACCGGGGGAGCGGATGATGGACGGGCCGGTAATACGTATCATTCCCCTGAAAGAAGACAGCGTTTGCTGAAACTTACCGGTGAGTACCTCGACCGCCTGCAAAAACTGCCTTTTGAAAAAATGAATGTGAATGGCAAGGCTGACTATATACTTTTCAAACGAAACCTCGACAGTGAACAGTACCAGTTGCTGGAGCAGCAAAAGAACTATGAGCAGGTTGATCAGTATCTTCCATTCTCAGAAAGGATCTATACCTTATATAAACCCCGTCGCAGGGGGATCGCGGTAAACGGGGAAGAAGTTGCAAAGGAATTGAATGACGTGAACAGGGAAATAAGTAAGTCGATCGGCCAGTTGAAAAGTATGGACAGCCTCGAATCCGACCAGGCCAATCTTGCTTCCGACGCCGCCAGGGCCCTGCAGTCACTCTTAAAAGATTATTTTAATTTTTACAACGGGTATGACCCCTTATTCACCTGGTGGGTGCCCAAAACATACCAGGAAACAGACAGCCTGCTCCATCTTTTTGCGTCAGGCATTAAGAAAAAAGGAAAAGTGAACACGCTTCAAAAAGATGATGGCAGTGGTATCATTGGCAACCCTATCGGTACAGCAGAATTGGTACGGCAGCTAAAATTTGAATTCATTGCCTATACTCCTGATGAACTGGTGGAGATCGCGAACAGGGAATTTGCCTGGTGCGATGAGGAACTGCTGAAAGCCTCCCGGGAAATGGGTTTTGGAGATGACTGGAAGGCGGCACAGGAAAAAGTCAAGCGTTCCTATGTAGCCCCCGGCCGGCAACCGGAAGCCATGTATGAATTATATCAGCAGTCTGTTGATTTTCTGAAAAAAAATGACCTGCTTACTTTGCCTGCACTTGCGGAAGAAGGCTGGGGTATGTTTATGATGTCACCTGAACGGCAGCGGGTGAGCCCGTTTTTCCTGGGAGGAACATCGCTGATCATTTCCTACCCGACGAATACCATGAGCTATGAGGAAAAGATGATGAGTATGCGGGGGAATAATCCCTTTTTTTCCAGGGCAACCGTGCATCATGAATTACTGGCCGGGCATCATTTGCAGGGATACATGAATAACCGTCATAAAGTCTATCGAGAATTTGACACCCCGTTCTGGACGGAAGGGAACGCCCTGTACTGGGAACTGCTCCTGTGGGATATGAAATTTCCCCGTACACCGGAAGAAAGGATCGGCATGCTGTTCTGGCGGATGCACCGTTGTGCCAGGATCATTTTTTCACTGAACTATCACCTCGGGAAATGGACACCCCGGCAATGCATCGACTTCCTTGTTGAGCGGGTGGGGCATGAAAGGGCGAACGCGGAGGGCGAAGTACGCCGTTCTTTCACGGGAGGTTATGGGCCCCTCTACCAGATCGCTTATATGATTGGGGGATTACAGTTCATGGCATTAAAAAGAGAACTGGTGGATACCAAAAAAATGAGTTACAAACATTTTCATGATGCCATACTTCATGAAAATAACCTGCCGGTTGAAATGCTCAGGGCTATTCTTACCAATCAGAACTTAAAAAGGGATCATACAACGGGTTGGAGATTTTATAAATAAAAAAACCCTGACACCTTAGTGCCAGGGTCTCGTGCCCGGAACTGGATTCGAACCAGCACATCCTTTCGAACGCCGCCACCTGAAGA